>DATERV010000167.1:0-2056 GCA_035271185.1 Lachnospiraceae bacterium
GGTTAAGGATATCGAACCCTCACTCTTGCAAGCTGTGAGACAGAAATTGCGTCTATGGAAATTGTCTGATGAACAGATAAATAAAATAGAGCAATCTGGTGAAATCTCTCCTTATATCGATATTACTGCAAATACGAGTGGTATTGTTGTTTCAAAAAATATAAACCAAGGTGATTATATTAGTCCTGGAACTATTCTTTTTGACATTTCAAACCTTTCGAAAGTGTGGGCAGTATTTGATGCTTATGAATCGGATCTTCCTTTTCTTAAAAAAGGTGACAAACTTGAGTTTACAATGCAGTCACTTCCGGGGAAAACATTTTCTGGAACGATATCATTTATAAATCCAATTCTTGATCCAATGACAAGAACTGCAAAGATTAGAGTAGAAACATCTAATACAAGAGGAGAGCTGATGCCTGAGATGTATGCAAGTGCCATAGTGAACGCTCAGTTAAAACAATATAACAATGAAATCGTGATTCCTAAGTCTGCAATACTTTGGACCGGCAAGCGCTCCATTGTATATGTTAAGCAGCAGAATACAGAAACACCTGCATTTCTACTACGTAATGTAGAGCTTGGTCCGTCTCTGGGCGACTCGTATGTTATCTTATCTGGTATAAGTGATGGTGATGAGATAGTTACCAATGGTGCTTATATGGTTGATGCTAGCGCTCAACTTGCAGGTAAACAAAGTATGATGAACGAAACAGCTGGAAAAGCTGTTACAGGACATGAGGGACATACGATGAATGGAAGTAGTACTTCCTCTGGTGTAGGGCACGAAGGTCATGATATGCAGTCTGTAGCTTCTGGTGGCGAGCATGTAATGTTTTATGTTGGTGGCAGCTGCGAGATGTGTAAAGATCGCATTGAAAAGACCGCAAAATCAGTTAATGGAGTTATTGGAGCAGTTTGGGTTCTGGCTGATCAGTCGCTTCACTTAGACTTTGATTCGAAGAAAACATCTGCCGATACAGTTGCAAAAGCTATTGCAGCAGTGGGGCATGATACGGAGAAGTATAAAGCGGATAATTCAGTTTATGAAGCACTTCCTGCTTGCTGTTTTTACAGAGATTAATTTATATTCATATTCAAATTTTTAATATTTTCAAAAATGAAAACAATATTGTATTTAACGATTGTAGTGAGCTCATTCTTACTCATCTCCTGTAACTCAGGATCATCCAGCAAAAACAATTCAGCTCACAATAAAGAAACGGAACACATGGAAACAGGAGCCCAACACAATGAAAAACACGCTATGCTTAATGTGAAAGGAAGTTGTGAAATGTGTAAAGAGCGAATAGAAAAAGCGGCACAGGAAATGAAAGGCGTTACATTTGCAAGTTGGGAACTGGAAAATCAAGTGTTACATCTTAATTACGATCCCGATAAAGTGACAGAAGACGAAATAGCAAAAGTCATCGCGGCTGTAGGACATGATACCGATAAATACAAAGCTGATCAAGCTACGTATAATGCATTACCAGCCTGTTGTAAATACAGAGATTAGAAAATGTAATTATTTTAGGGAAAATACTGATAATGAGTATTTCCCTTTTTTTTAAAATTAAAAAGATGGAACACAAACAAAATAATTCAACCGCAGACCATGATCATGATTTGTCTAATAATAATGGGCATGAAGGTAACGAAGACCACAAACATAGTGGTCATGACCATATGGGGCATATGGAACATATGGGAAACTTAAAACATAAATTTTGGATTTCATTAATTATTACATTTCCAATTCTTCTACTTTCAAGTTTCATGGGTATAGATTTACCTTTTCAATTCACTTTTCCGGGTTCTGATTGGGTAGTACTTATACTTTCAACGATACTTTTCATTTATGGTGGCACTCCATTTCTTAGTGGTGCCTCAATGGAGCTAAAAGATCGAAGTCCAGCAATGATGACATTGATTTCAATGGGTATTACCGTAGCCTATATCTACAGCTTATATGCTTTTATCTCTAATAATTATATTCCCAATGCTCCCCATCTTATGGATTTCTTTTGGGAGTTGGCAACACTAATTGTTATCA
>DATERV010000168.1:0-9794 GCA_035271185.1 Lachnospiraceae bacterium
CCCCGCTACTTCGTCTTTGCACAAGCAAAGACATATGCCCAGATAGCTCAGTCGGTAGAGCAGAGGACTGAAAATCCTCGTGTCACTGGTTCGATTCCGGTTCTGGGCATTTGTTATGTAGAAATATGGAGCACTAGCTCAGTCGGTAGAGCACCTGACTTTTAATCAGGTTGTCGGGGGTTCGAATCCCCCGTGCTTCACGAAATGCAGGCCGAATGAGGTCTTTTTTTATTGTAAAATATTAAAAGTCTGGTAAATTTACGTAAAGATTGGGATTGTAACTGTTCTTTTGATGTAAATAATGATATAATAAACTGTCAAATTATGCAAAAGTATATAGAGAGCATAAAGAAGCAGTTGTCGTATTATTTTCTCTTTTTCCATATTTACTTGGCAGTATGTTACGAAGGGTTACCGATAGTTTGTTATTACTAATTTTGTTACCTTTATGTGTTTTATTTGGCATAGGAAGGAGACATATGAAGCAGTATAGATTGAGAAATCTGAAGCAGGCAGAAAAATGGAAAAAAAAGTATTTGAAGCAGAGAAGTCTGCATAGAGAAATTATAAAGGATGCGCCGGACATTCTACAATCAATAAACTTTAATATCACAAAAAATTATATTCAACATGGTAGTGTGACGGTAAACAGTCACTGTATTAATGTAGCAAAGTACAGTCTGGCAATCAGCAGGAAGCTTGAAAAGCTGGGGATAAAGTGTGAAAAAGAGGAATTGATAAGAGGAGCTTTATTGCATGACTATTTTTTATATGACTGGCATGACAAGAATCATATTCAACCTTATAAGCTTCACGGATTTTATCATCCTGGTATTGCATTAAATAATGCACAGAAAGAGTATACCCTTACAACAAGAGAGAAGGATATTATACGCAAACATATGTGGCCACTGACGGGTATTCCTCCTATGTACAGGGAAGCATGGATTGTTACAGCAGCTGATAAATGGTGTTCGTTATTGGAGACAATACATCTTCATAAGGGACACGGGTCTCATAAAGTTAGGATGGAATACTGAGAATGGGTGATTTGTATGATAAGCTTTTTGCATATGCAAATTCGGATTACTATCCCTATCACATGCCGGGGCATAAAAGAAGGCTGAGTGGAAAGACAATGGATTCCATAATGGAGCTGGATATTACAGAAATAGATGGTTTTGATAACCTCCATGACGCACAGGACATACTACTCAATATACAACAAAAAGCAGCAAATATTTATGGGGCAGATGAAAGTTTTTTTTTGGTAAATGGTAGTACAGCAGGAGTTTTGGCAGCTATTTCTGCAGCTACCAAAGAAGGCGGAAAATTATTAATGGCTAGAAATTGCCACAAATCGGCATATCATGGAGCTTATTTGAGAAAACTTACCTTAAGATATCTTTGGCCTACACAAAATCAGCAGTTTGGTATCAGTAAGGCTATAACTGCCGATGAAGTGGAGCAAGCATTAACCAGGGAGAATGATATTCAAGCTGTGCTGATTGTTTCTCCTACCTACGAAGGATATTTTGCTGATATTGCATCCATCGCTAAGGTGGTGCATAAGAAGGGAATTCCTCTGATTGTGGATGAAGCACATGGTGCCCATTTAGGGTTTCATCCTGCTTGGGCACAAAACAGTACCAAACTTGGAGCTGATCTGGTGGTACAGAGTCAGCACAAGACGCTTCCTTCATTAACACAGACAGCCATTTTACATGTGAGGGGAGAATTAATAAACAGAAGAGTATTACGAAGGTTTTTGCAAATATATCAGACCAGCAGTCCGTCATATTTGTTTATGGCAGCCATGGAGGATGCTATTGATTTGGTGGCCCAGAGTAAAAATGTATTATTTGATAGTTTTCTGGTGCTATGGAAGAATATGATAGATAGGTTAGGGGACTGTAAATGGATTCACATTTTGCAGGATTGTAATCTGGATATTGGGAAATTAATTTTTTCTGATTTTTCTGGGAATCATACAGGTAAACAGCTCTATGAAATACTATTGAATCGATATCATTTGCAAATGGAAATGGCATCAGGAAATTACGTGTTAGCCATGTTTACAATTGGAGATACGAAAGAAGGCTATGATAGGCTTATCAATGCACTGTTGGAAATAGATAAGGAGTGTCAGATTGCAGGAAGCAAGGAATGTACTGTTAAGTTTTGGAACATTTCGGGACACAGACCTGTTTCTGTATGTTCCTTACAAAAAGCCTGGGATGCATCAACAAAGGATGTATTACTCTGTGATGCCATTGGCTGTGTAGCAGGAGACTTTATTAACCTGTATCCACCCGGGATTCCATGGTTGGTGCCCGGAGAAAAACTTACAAAAAATGATTGCCTCTGCTTGCAGGAATATATACAAAACGGATTTGTGGTCCAGGGAATTCAAGATCATAATAGCTGTATATGTGTAAGCGTAATAGAGGGAATTGCAGAATAATTGACTGAAAGGTAATAAACAATGAGAAAAACAAAAATAATCTGTACAATAGGACCTTCAAGTGAGAGTGAAGAAAAGTTAAAAGAATTGATGTTAGCAGGTATGAACGTTGCTCGATTTAATTTTTCCCATGGAACCCATAAGGAGCAGCTTGAAAAATATAAAAGAGTATTAAAGGTGAGAAAGGAACTTGGTCTTCCGATTGCTACACTGCTAGATACAAAGGGACCTGAGATACGACTTAAGGATTTTGAAAACGGTAAGGCAGAGCTGGTACCGGGGCAAAAGTTTACACTGACGACGGATGAGGTTATGGGAACGTCCAAGAGGGCGTCCATTACTTATAGCAATCTAAAAAATGATATAGAAGTAGGAACGACCATTTTGATTGACGATGGTCTCATAGAGATGACTGTTGAGGAAATCACTGATACTGATATTGTATGTGGTGTAGTGAACGGTGGATTTGTATCTAACCATAAAGGAGTGAATGTACCCGGTGCTATTTTATCCATGCCTTATATCAGTACAGTGGATCGGGATGACATTATTTTTGGCGTTGAACATGGATTTGATTTTATTGCAGCATCCTTCGCTCGTACAAAAGAGGATATTCTTCAGATACGCAGTATTCTAAATGAGCGTGGAAGCAAGATAAAGATTATTGCCAAAATTGAAAACATGCAGGGAATTAACAATTTGCAGGAGATTTTAAATGTTTCTGACGGTATTATGGTTGCTCGTGGAGATATGGGTGTGGAAGTTGCCATGGAAGAGGTTCCTATCTTGCAGAAAAGGATGATTAAGATGGCTGTTGCACAAGGAAAGCACGTTATTACCGCAACACAGATGCTAGAGTCCATGATCAAGAATCCCCGTCCAACCAGAGCCGAAGTAACTGATATTGCCAATGCTATCTATGATGGCACAACAGCAATCATGCTTTCTGGAGAAAGTGCAGCTGGTCTTTATCCCATTGAGGCTGTAAAGACAATGCATAGAATTGCTGAACGTGCAGAACAGGACATTGATTATTCGGGAAGAATGCAGAAACACCGGAGTGAAGTGGCTGCAACACTGGATATTACAGCCGCTATTTCTTATGCATCCTGTAGTGTAGCTATGGATTTGAAGGCGGCAGTTATTATTACGGTTACCATGACCGGCTTTACTGCTAACATGATTTCAAGGTATAAACCTACTTGTCTCGTAATTGGCTGCACCGTAGATGAAAAAGTTTACCGTCAATTAAACTTGCTTTGGGGCGTAAAGCCAGTTATGATAAAGAAACAACAGACAACAGATTCTCTGTTTGAGGAAGCAGTTTTTGCTTGTAAAAGAGCAGGTTTGGTTAAGGCAGGAGATACTGTCATTATAACAGCAGGTGTCCCACTTGGAGTTGCCGGAAAGACAGACATGATTCATGTAGTAGAGGTAGAATAGCGAATGGGTAAGATTGTTTATTTAATGGGAAAAAGCTGCACAGGGAAAGATACCATATATAAACATCTGCTTCAGGAAAATGACTTTCATTTACAAAAGATAATTCCCTATACCACGAGACCCATCCGTATCAAAGAAGAGGATGGTGTGGAATATCATTTTTCAGATGAAGCAGGCTATATGAAATGGATGGAAGGTGGCAGGGTGATTGAACATCGTGTCTACCATACATATCATGGTCTGTGGCGATATTTCACCGTGGATGATGGACAAATTGATCTTGGTACCGATAACTATATCTGTATTGGTACCTTGGAATCCTTTCAAAATACTAGAGATTATTTTGGGAGTGAGAAGCTGGTTCCTATACTGATTGAATTAGATGATGGAATCAGGCTACAGCGGGCATTGGATAGGGAGAGAAAACAGGACAAACCCAAGTATGAGGAAATGTGTAGAAGATTTTTAACGGACAGTGAGGATTTTGATGAGGAAAAAATTGAACAGGCCGGTGTGATTCGAAGATTTTCCAATGATGATCTGGAACAGTGTTTACAAGAAATCAAAGCATATATTACATGTGAACTGTGAGTAATACTCAAAGAGGGAGGTAGGATATGGACATTAAAGTGGATCAGGTTAATCAGACCCAGCCAATGAAGCAGACTGAAAATGTACAACAGGCTGATGGCAGCTTTAAGTTCATGCTTGCCAGCCACGTGGAGGAAGCAGATTTACAAGCCAGGTTACAGGGGCTGATGGAACAGATTACCATGCAGGGAGAACGTCTATACAAGAAAAGGGATGTACGTGATATGAAGCGTTACAGGGGTCTGATCAAAGATTTCCTAAATGAAGTCATTACTCGCTCCCATTCATTTTCAAGAGAGAACTTTCTGGATAAAAGAGGCCGACACAGGGTCTATGGTATTATTAGGCTGATTGATGAGAATTTGGATGAGTTAGCACAGGAATTAGTCAAGGATGAGAAGGATAACTTGGACATACTCAGCAAAATAGGGGAAATAAAAGGTTTGCTTCTTGACATCTTTACCTAAGAGGAGAAATGAATGGCAAGATTTAGAGATATCATTGGGCAGGACCAAATAAAGGAACACTTACAGAGCGCCATAAGGACCGGAAAAATTTCACATGCCTATATCATGAATGGGGAGCGCTTTTCCGGAAAGGAATACATTGCCCGCGTTTTTGCAATGTCCCTACAGTGTGAAAAAGAAGATGTGGAACCTTGTCAGGTATGTCGTTCCTGTAAACAAGCCATGTCAGATAATCAACCTGATATTATACGTGTCACTCATGAAAAGCCTGGAAGCATTGGAGTTGATGATATAAGGACGCAGATCAACGGTGATGTTGCCATAAAGCCCTATAGCAGTCCTTACAAAATATATATTATTAATGAAGCTGAGAAAATGACAGTACAAGCACAAAATGCGCTGTTAAAGACGTTAGAGGAACCACCAGCTTATACTGTTATTTTATTACTTACTACAAATATGAATTCCATGTTACAGACCATATTGAGTCGTTGCGTGGTTCTGAATATGAAACCTGTATCAGATGAACTGGTGAGAAGATTATTAATGGAACAGATGCAGGTTCCGGATTATAAAGCTGAAGTATGCGTGGCCTTTGCAAGAGGGAATGTTGGAAAAGCAAAGCTTTTAGCATCTAGTGAAGAGTTTGAGAAGCTAAAGGAAGAGGCATTGTCTTTGTTAAAATATATTCAGGAAATGGATATTACAGAGATGATTGCAGCCATAAAAAAAGTTTCTGAATATAAATTAAATGTGGATGATTACCTTGATATTCTGTCCATATGGTATCGGGATGTATTGTTGTTTAAGGCAACTAATGATGCAAATCACCTGGTGTTTCGGGAAGAAATTCAAAACATCAGGAAAGTAGCGTACAGAACCTCATATGAGGGGATAGAAAAAGTAATCCAGGCCTTGGAAAAAGCCAAGAGTCGCCTGGGAGCAAATGTTAATTTTGATCTGACTATGGAACTTTTATTACTTGATATGAAAGAGAATGGTTGAAAAAAAGTATAAGATATCGTAAGATTTAATAGTCAGTCGAGTTTCCAAGGAGGTTTATAGATGATTAAGGTAATTGGTGTGAGATTTCGTACGGCAGGAAAGATTTATTTCTTTGATCCCGTGGATTTTGAGATAGAAAAGAGTAGCAATGTTATAGTGGAAACAGCTCGTGGTATTGAGTATGGAACAGTGGTTTGTGCACCTAAGGAAGTGGAAGATGAGGATGTAATACAACCCTTAAAACCGGTTCTTCGAATAGCGAATCAGAAAGACTTAGAGCAGGAAGAAGCCAATAAGGTAAAGGAAAAAGAAGCTTTTATCATATGTTTAGAAAAAATTCGGAAGCATGGTCTGGAAATGAAGCTGATTGATGCTGAGTATACATTTGATAATAATAAAGTACTGTTTTATTTCACAGCTGACGGGAGAATAGATTTCCGTGAACTGGTAAAGGATCTGGCGGGTGTTTTCAAGACCAGAATTGAATTAAGGCAGATTGGTGTGAGAGATGAGACAAAAATAGTGGGTGGAATTGGGATTTGTGGTCGTCCATTATGTTGTCATACTCATTTATCCGAGTTTGTTCCTGTGTCAATCAAAATGGCAAAAGAGCAAAACTTATCTTTAAATCCCACCAAGATTTCCGGTGTATGCGGTAGATTAATGTGCTGCTTAAAGCATGAGGAAGAAACCTATGAAGAGTTGAATAGAAGACTTCCCGGAGTAGGAGATACAGTAACTACCGAAGACGGACTGCATGGAGAAGTACACAGTGTAAATGTCTTAAGACAGTTAGTAAAAGTTATTGTAGATGCAAATGATGAAAAAGAGATCCATGAATATAAAGTGGATGACCTAAAGTTTAGGCGGAAACATACAAAGAAAGAGCGTTTGGAGCTTTCGGAAGAAGAATTGAAGGAATTAGAGAAACTGGAAGCTGAAGAAAAGGCAGAGTTAACAGAGGAAAAAAATGCTTCCAAGGAAGATCGTCCCGTGAAGCGAGATAATCGTAACAGACTTAAGGAAACGCAGGACAAGTCAGATGAATCTGAAAACAGACAGGAGAAACGAGGGAATCGTCGTTTTAGAAATGATAGAAGAGATAGCCGTCAGAATGAAGAAAGACAGGATAATAATAAGCCAGTAGAAAATCGAAGCCAGAACCAGGACAATACCCCGAGTCAGAATAGTGGAAGAAACCAGGATGGCAACCAACGGCAAACGAATGGGCAGCAGGATAACCAGGGTCCTAAACGTAGAAACTTCCATCAATCAAGGAATAACCATTATAAAAATGGCAAAAGAGAAGGGAAAACCGATTTTGAAAGCAATCAGTCTTAAGGATAATGAAAGAATTGATGAATTGCAAAGAAATGGGTATCAGATCATTCAGAATCCGAAGACGTTCTGTTTTGGAATGGATGCTGTTCTGTTGTCAGGCTTTACCCAAGTAAAACCGGGAGATACCGTACTGGATTTGGGAACCGGAACAGGCATTATTCCTATTTTACTAGAAGCCAAGACAGAAGCATCCCACCTGACCGGCTTGGAGATTCAACAGGAAAGCGCAGATATGGCAGCAAGAAGCGTAGCCCTAAATGGTATTTCTTCTAAGATAGATATTGTTTTGGGAGATATTAAAGAAGCAGGCAGTATTTTTGAGTCTGCTTCTTTTGATATAGTGACCTGTAATCCTCCCTATATGATTGGTCAGCATGGGCTGAAGAATCCGGATGAGCCCAAGGCCATAGCAAGGCATGAGGTACTTTGTACTTTGGAGGATGTGGTGTCACAAGCAGTAAAGGTTTTAAAGCCAGGGGGACACTTTTTCATGGTACATAGACCTTTTAGACTGGTTGAAATTATGAACACCATGACAAAGTATAAATTAGAACCCAAACGGATGCAGCTGGTATACCCTTATGTAGATAAGGAGCCAAATATGGTTTTGTTAGAAGGCGTTCGCGGGGGGAAATCCCGGATGCAGGTGGAAAAACCCTTGGTTATCTATAGTAAAGAGGGGGAATATACCCCAGAGATTTATGATATTTATGGATATTGAAAGAGGTTAGTATGGCAGGAATGTTATTTTTATGTGCAACTCCGATAGGAAATTTGCAGGATATGACCCCAAGAGTGATAGAGACGCTAAAGCAGGTGGATATTATTGCAGCAGAGGACACCAGAAACAGTAGAAAACTAATGACTGCTTTTGATATTCATACCCCTATGACCAGTTATCATGAATACAACAAAGTAGACAAAGCACAGCAACTGATACTACGCATGCAGGAAGGAAAGAATATTGCTCTGATTACAGATGCCGGTACTCCAGCTATTTCTGATCCGGGGGAGGTATTAGTCAGCATGTGCCAGCAGGCTGGTATCAAAGTAACAAGTCTTCCCGGGCCCGCAGCCTGTATTACTGCTCTTACGTTATCGGGCTTATCGACCAGAAGATTTTGTTTTGAGGGATTTTTACCGTCTGATAAAAAAGAAAGAAGGGAAATTCTGGAGGAGCTGAAGGAGGAGACTCGCACCATTATTTTATATGAGGCGCCCCATCATCTTGTTAAAACACTTCAGGATTTGTATGATGCGATAGGTGATAGAAAGATTACTCTTTGTAGAGAATTGACGAAGAAGTTTGAAACTATTTTACCTGTTACTTTGGAGCAGGCATTACAAAAATATGTATCGGAGGATCCACGAGGAGAGTATGTGCTGGTCCTTGCCGGTAAAAGCATAGTGGAAAAGCGGCAGGAATCCATAAAAGAATGGGAATCCATGTCCATTGAAGAACATATGAATTACTATGCTATAGCTGGTATGGATACCAAAACAGCCATGAAGCAGGTGGCAAAGGACAGAGGTGTCAGTAAGAGAGATATCTATGAATATCTAGTGAAAAACAATAAAACTGAGTAAGGCGGGATTGATGTAGCTGAAGAAAGTCCAAACAGGGGAAGGAAGGAATATGAAGGTCACAGTATTGATTGATAATGTTGCTGAAGGTAACATGATTTCAGAATGGGGATTAAGTATCTATATTGAATATGGAGAACAGAGGATTCTTTTGGATACCGGTGCCAGTGGCAAGTTTATGAAGAATGCAGAAAAAATGGGAATAGATATAAGCCAGGTGGATATTGGAATACTGTCACATGCCCATTTTGATCATGCAAATGGCATGCAGAGATTTTTTTCAACAAATAGTAAAGCCAAGTTTTATCTGCGTGAGGGCAGTAAAGAAAACTGCTATAGTCGAAAGATCTTTATCCCGGCATACATTGGTATTAAGAAAGGTACACTAGAAAAGTACAAAGACAGAATTCAATTTGCAGAGGGTGATTATGAGGTATCAGAAGGGATAAGTCTGATCCCGCATAAAACCGGGGGGCTTGAGAAAATCGGAGTAAAAAACTCCATGTATATCAGACAGAGCAGAAAATGGGTTCCTGATAATTTTGCACATGAGCAAAGTCTGATCTTTGAAACAGAAAAGGGATTGGTTATCTTTAACAGCTGCTCCCATGCTGGTGCGGATACAATCATTCAAGAAGCCGCGAGTACATATCCGGGGAAAAAGCTATATGCCCTCATCGGTGGTTTTCATTTATTTGGTCTTCCTGAGGAGAGTGTGCGTGCACTGGCATGTCGGATTAAGGAAACAGGAATTGAAAAAGTTTATACAGGCCATTGTACCGGTGAAAAAGCTTTTCTAATTCTGAAGGATGAACTGGGAGATATCGTTTATCAGTTGAAGACAGGACTTACTATCACACTTTAAGGTTTTTTAGTGTGTCACTTGACTAGAAAAAGTC
>DATERV010000169.1:0-37032 GCA_035271185.1 Lachnospiraceae bacterium
TTCCAGTACTTATAAAAGCCCAAATGGTACAGAAATACTTTATTATAACCATGAGAATAATAACATAAAAACAAAAGATCTGGCAAACATATTTAGTGAAGAAATATCAAATAATATATCATTAAAAAACAACGGTCTTATCCAAATGAGAAATAAAGAGGTTTTTATACTTAACAACGCCACAGTTCCAGCTATTATTATAGAAACTGGTTATATGTCAGCTCCTAGAGATTTGGATTATTTGAATAGTGAATACGGTCAGCAAACAATTGTAAAGGGAATTTATAGTGGTATTTGGCGAGCTTACGAAGAACTTATACCAAGCAAATAGTTGCTAGGGAATTGGAGATTTTATATTATGAGGAAAATTATATTTGCAACATCTAATGAGGGAAAGATGGATGAAATTAGATATATACTAAAGGGTATGGATTTTAAGCTTTTATCACTTAAGGATATTGGAATTAACGTGGATATTGAGGAAAATGGTAAAAGCTTTGAGGAAAATGCTATTATAAAGGCAGAGGCAATTTCTAAAATGACTGGTGAGATTGTAATGGCAGATGATTCGGGACTTGAGGTGGATTATTTAGATAAAGCACCGGGGATATATTCTGCTAGGTATCTTGGAGAGGACACCCCGTATTCTGTAAAAAACAGCTATATTCTTAATCAGCTTAAAAATATAAGAATGGACCAGCGAAGTGCCAGATTTGTCTGTGTTATTGCGTGTTCATTTCCCGATAGTAATACCATCACAAGAACAGGTATTATTGAAGGGGCTATAGCAGAAAAAATAAGCGGATCTAATGGATTTGGATATGATCCGATATTTTTAGTGCCAGAGCTTAAATGTACTACAGCAGAAATGCCAGTAGAACTTAAAAACCAGATAAGTCACCGTGGAAAGGCATTAAGGGCTATAAAAGAGGTCTTATCTGATTATTTGGCAAATAATAATTAATTGGAGACTTTATGAAGATACTTATAGTGAGTGATACTCATGGTTGGAATGAAAATTTGCTTAAAACAATAGAAAGAGTTAGTCCAATTGACTTGTTGATACATCTTGGAGATTTTGGAAGCAATGTGGAATATATAAGGTCGATTGCCAGTTGTCCACTAGAAATCATTCCGGGAAATAATGATATGTTTAGTAGGTTATCCAAGGAAAAGCTTATAAAGATTGGTAATTATTCAGTTCTACTGACTCACGGCCATAGATATGGTGTATATAATAATACCCATCTTATTAAGGAGGCGGCTAGGTCAAATAAAGCTGATATAGTAATGTTTGGACATACTCATCAACCAATGATTGATTTAAGCGACAGTATTTGGGCAATTAACCCTGGCAGTATTTCATTACCCAGGCAAGGAGGGCGAATTCCAACCTTTATTATTATGGATATAGATAATAATGGTAAGGCACATTTCACCTTGAATTATTATAAGAAATAGAGGAAAAACCCTAAAAACACTGTGAACAGGGCAGATGTTCCATTAAAACTCATAATAATGAAAATAATGTTAAGCCAACCTACTTTTAACCTACTTTTAGAAGAGAAAAGATAGAAATAGTTGTTGACAATAAAGGAATGCTATTATATAATAAATCTTGCGTCACGGCTGGAATAGCTAAAAGCCTTGAAGATGCACAGTATACGGTACCCTACTATATCATAAGATGTCACAGTTAATGATAAGAAGTACCGGAACAACTTTTTTATCGGGGTGTGGCTCAGCTTGGCTAGAGTGCTTGATTTGGGATCAAGAGGTCGCAGGTTCGAATCCTGTCACCCCGACTTAACACTAAAAGCTATAATATCATCCCAAAAATAAGTATAGCCTAAGGTTAAAAAATTGAATATTGTATATAATATGCGGGTGTAGTTCAATGGTAGAACACTAGCCTTCCAAGCTAGATACGTGGGTTCGATTCCCATCACCCGCTTGATATGTGAAAACATACCATATGTGCTAGTAGCTCAGTCGGATAGAGCAATGGCCTTCTAAGCCATGTGTCGGGGGTTCGAATCCCTTCTGGCACGTTTTCTTCTGTCTTTAAATTGCAGAATGAATTAATGTGATAACAATTTTTTATACATGGTGGGTATAGCGCAGTTGGTTAGCGCGCCAGATTGTGGCTCTGGAGGCCGAGGGTTCGAATCCCTTTATCCACCCTCATTGTTTTTTGAATGCAGTGAGAACTTAAGGTTGGCGCCATAATAATGGGCTATAGCCAAGCGGTAAGGCACAGGACTTTGACTCCTGCATTCGCTGGTTCGAATCCAGCTAGCCCAGTTTATCATTAAGGAGCACTAGCTCAGTCGGTAGAGCACCTGACTTTTAATCAGGTTGTCGGGGGTTCGAATCCCCCGTGCTTCACTCCAAAAGGTCGTAAGGCCTTATTTTTTTGCCAGTTACAATATACATAGTTAACATGGGGAATGGAGTTTTTAGTGGAAATCAAAGAAAACAAGATGGGTACAGCGCCCATTAATAAACTATTAATCTCAATGTCATTACCAATGATGATTTCCATGTTGGTACAGGCACTCTATAATGTTGTTGATAGTATCTTCGTGGCACAAGTCAATGAATATGCAGTCAGGGCTGTATCACTGGCATTTCCCATTCAAAGTTTGATGATAGCCTTTGCAGTGGGAACCAGCGTTGGTGTGAATGCTTTACTTTCCAAAGCTTTAGGAGAGAAGGACTTTGATAAAGTAAATAAAGTGGCAGAAAATGGCGTATTTCTGGCAGTTGTCTGTTACCTGCTATTTATTGTTGTTGGACTTACCGTAGTAGGACCTTTTATGGGAAGCCAGACAGATATTCCACAAGTGAAAGAATATGGGATTACGTATTTAACAATATGCTGTACATGTTCATTTGGTATGTTCATCCAGGTTATGTTTGACAGATTAATACTGTCAACCGGGAAAACCTTTTATACTATGATTACACAGGGTGTGGGTGCCATTACCAATATAATTCTGGATCCCATCATGATTTTTGGCTTGTTAGGCTTTCCAAAAATGGGAGTTGCAGGAGCTGCTTTGGCTACCGTAATTGGGCAGACGGTTGGAGCAATCGTTTCAATCATCATTCAGTATAGGGTGAACCATGAAGTGAAATTAAAGTTTAAGGGATTTCGTCCCAGTCTTTCGATGATAGGACATATTTATGCAGTGGGAGCACCTTCGATTGTGATGCAGGCCATTGGTTCCGTTATGACATACTGTATGAATCTGATTTTATCAGTATATGGTGTTGCCCAGACAGTTTTCGGTCTGTATTTTAAATTGCAGAGTTTTGTGTTCATGCCTGTATTTGGATTAAATAATGGAATGGTTCCCCTCATTGCCTATAACTTTGGAGCGGGAAATCGAGAAAGAGTACTGGAAACGTTAAAAAGAGCAGTTACCTATGCAGTGGGTATTATGCTTTTGGGATTGTGCATGATGCAGCTTTTCCCGGTCCAGCTTCTGAAAATGTTTAATGCGACTCCAGAGCTGTTAGCAGTTGGTGTTCCGGCTCTTCGGATTATTTGCCTAAGCTTTACTTTTGCAGGTTTCTGTATTGTGGTAGGCAGTATGTTTCAGGCACTTGGAAATGGAGTATACAGTATGGTGGTATCAATAGCCAGACAGCTGATTGTATTGCTACCCTGTGCATACTTATTGTCTCTTACGGGAAATGTAACAAATATATGGTGGGCTTTTCCCATCGCAGAGATTATGTCAGTGTGTATGACTACCTTCTTTCTGATCAGAATTAATAAAAAGATTATTTGTCATATTGGAGAGTGAGTTCTTGACAAAATATTTCCAATCAGGTTATACTAATCAAGAACGTATATTGTGTGTGAAAAGCGGTTGTGATGGAATGGCAGACATGTAAGATTTAGGTTCTTATGCCGAGAGGCGTGCGGGTTCAAGTCCCGCCAACCGCATTTACAGCTAAACAGTTAGGTTGACTATACATAATATTTAGCTGAGTGGAGAGAAATATCCATATGAAAGTTTTTACCAAAAAGTTCAAAAATATATATTTACTTTCTTTTATCATCCCAGTTTTCTTAATGCTGGGAATCTTTATTATTAGAGGTATTTTTCCTTTTGGAAGCAACAGTTTTATGTTTTCTGATATGTATCATCAGTATATCCCTTTTTTAACTGAATTCTGGCATAAACTCCAAAATGGAGAGAGCCTTGCCTATTCTTGGTATGCAGGATTAGGTTCTAATTTTGTTGGGATTTATGCTTATTATCTGGCCAGTCCCATAAACTGGCTGGTATTTCTATGCCCGGAAAATTTGATCATTGAGTTTATGACATATCAGATTGTGATAAAGATTGGTTTATGTGGACTGACCTTTTCCTATTATTTATCCAAACGGTTTGAAACGAAGGACTTACGAATTGTGTGGTTTTCCATTTTTTATGCCATGTCAGGATTTCTAGCTGCTTATAGTTGGAATCATATGTGGATGGATGGAATATGGCTTGCCCCACTCATTCTGTTAGGATTGGATGAGCTGGTGTTAAAAGGAAGGTGCAGGCTGTATTGCCTGACATTGACAGCATCCATTTTCACTAATTATTATTTGACCATCCTAATCTGTGTTTTCCTAGTACTCTATTTCTTGGTACAGCTTTTTACGAACGGGTTAACATTCAAAAAAAAGTGTCGTGCAATGTTGTCCTTTGCCATGACCTCACTTTTGGCAGGCGGTATGGCGGGAGTATTGTTGTATCCGGTGATGAATGCCATGCATGTAACGGAATTTCGAAATGTTTCTTTTCCAAAGAAAATAGAGTTCTACTTTAATGCCCTGGAGATGATAGCCAGACATGTACCCATGTTGCCTACAGAAAGAGGATTGGACCACTGGCCTAATATTTACTGTGGTGTATTGGCATTTGTTCTGGTTCCCATCTATTTCCTCCATAAAAAAATATCGTTAAAGCAGAAGATTGGTAAATTTATTTTACTTACCATTTTCTTACTTGCTTTTTCCATGAATATTTTAAACTTTCTCTGGCATGGAATGAATTATCCTGATTCCCTTCCTGCCAGACAGTCATTTTTGTATATTTTTGTCATTCTGACCATGTGCTTTGAAGCAGTCTATCGTAATGCCGAAAATGGAAGGATAAACAGGATAGTGGGAGCAGCGTTGGGTTTGTTACTGCTTGCAGCCTGCGGTTTATTTGTATACTCAGATGGATTAACTGTATGGGTAATGGCCTGTGCATGGATTTTCCTAGCAGGATATTTGATTCTGGCACTCCTCTTTAATAGAAGGATAGTAAAGGTACTTAAGCATAATTACACACTCCGCAGGCTTATGATTTATGGAAAGTGGGTTATTTTAGCATTGATATGTGCAGAAGCGGTATTGAACATGGAGGGGACCAGTGTAACTCCGGTACAAAGAGATTATTACTTGAATAAGAAAGCAGATTATGAAGCATTGGTGGCAGTTACCCGTGAGGAAGACAATGGCCTTTACCGATTGGACAGCCTTTCCCAAATGACAAAAAATGATGGTACGCTGGTAGGATATCCATCAGCCTCTATTTTCTCATCCACTGTGAATGGGAATGTAAAGGATTATTATGACAGCTTAGGTATGGGTGGCAGTAAGGTTTCCTACTATTATAAGGGTGCTACACCACTGGCAAGTGCATTACTTGGTGTAAAGTATTCCTTTAGTGAAAAGAGTGATTTAGATTCAGTTTTATATGAGCAAATTACCTCACATGGTTCCTTCTACCTGTATCGCAATCAGTTTACGCTTCCCATAGGCTTTATGCTAGAAGAAAGATTATTCTTAGATTTAGAAGAAGAACTGGAAGGGGGTATGGGAAATGCACTAATTGAACAAAACAGATTGGTAAGGAAAATCTGCGGGAATCAATACTTGTTTTCTCCGCTTACTCGTGAGGAAGTTGTATCAAAAGAGAATGTGATTACTGTAACAATGGCAGAAGAAGGGCATATTTATGGAGTGGTTACCAGTAATCCGGAGGGATCAGTCAACCTATCAATAGGAGAAGAAACCATAGAATTAGAGGATGTCAGTAACGATTACCTATTGGACATGGGGCGTTTTGATAAGGGGGAACAGTTTATCTTAACCCCCAAAGAGAATGAGTATTTGAAAGTACGATTCTATAGATTATCGGATGAGGTACTGAAAGAAGCAATACAGGAATTGGGTGAGACACCTTTTATAGCAGAAGAGTACACAGCTAATAGCCTCAGTGGGACAATCAGTACCAAAACTGATGGCTACCTGGTTTTGTCTATCCCTTATGAAACAGGTTGGAATATTTGGGTGGATGGGAACGAGGCAGAGTATGAGAAGTTTGCAGATACCATGATTGCAATTTCATTAAAAGAAGGTAACCATAAAATCAAGTTGCACTATACCATACATGGATGGAAGGTTGGATTGTGTTGCAGTATAGCCAGCATTCTGGTTTTTGTATTCCTATATGGTATTAGGGAAAGACGACAAAGAAAGGAAACGTAAGAGATGAGAGGAAATGTAGTTGTGGGTCAGTCAGGTGGCCCTACCGCAGCAATTAACAGCACCGTTGCAGGGATTTACACGAAAGCGAAACGGGCTGGAGTAACAAAAGTGTTTGGAATGGAGAACGGTATTCAGGGATTTTTGGAGGAAAAATTGCTGGATCTGGACGAGTACTTAGGTTCAGATGATGCAATTGAACTTTTAATGAGGACACCGTCTGCGTTCTTAGGATCCTGTCGCTATAAGCTTCCTGCATTTAGTGGCAATGAAGAAGTATATGAGAAAATCTTTCTTATCATGGAAAAGAATCAGATTAGTTGCCTGTTCTATATAGGGGGTAATGATTCCATGGATACCATAAAAATGCTCTCGGATTATGCAAAGCTTTATGATAAAAAGCAACTTTTTATTGGAATTCCAAAAACGATAGACAATGATCTGCCCATCACTGATCACTGCCCTGGATATGGTTCTGCGGCTAAGTACATTGCCACATCCATAAAAGAGATTATTAGGGATAATGCAGTTTACGGTGATTATAGAACAGCAATTCTGCTGGTAGAAATAATGGGCAGACATGCAGGCTGGTTGACGGCAGCAGCAGCACTGGCAAAGGACAGTTCCTGTGAAGGAGTAGATGCTATTTACCTGCCGGAGACAAATTTTGACCAGGATGCATTTATACAAAAGGTTAGGGAACTGGCACAAAAAAAGAAATCAATTGTGATTGCAGTATCAGAGGGTATTCACCTGGAGGATGGAAGATTTATTTGTGAAATTGATGGAACAGGAAAAGAAAAAACGGATGTATTTGGTCATAAACAACTATCTGGTTGTGGTGTTTATCTGGCTGGCCTGATTCTGGAAAAATTGAATTATACAGCCAGAGTTGTGGAGTTTTCCACCCTGCAGCGTTCGGCATCTCACCTGGCATCTCAGACAGATATAGAGGAAGCCTTTATGGCAGGACAAGCAGCAGTGGCGGCAGCAGAAGAGGGTGTTACGGGCAGCATGGTTATTTTTGAGCGTGAGCCATCAGAACAATATAAGTGTAGTACGGCACTATATGATATTCATGGAATTGCCAATATGGAAAGAGTATTTCCAACAGAATGGATTAGTGAAGATGGTTGTAACATCACCGATGAATACGTAGACTATGCCAGACCATTGATTCAGGGAGAGGTCAATCCTGTCTTTGAGAATGGAGTACCAAAGCACCTGATTCGGTAATAGAATTGGATGTGAGAAAGAACTTACGAAAAAATACGGAAAACGCTTGACATTATGTTAAGCGTTTTGTAATATAATTTTAAGAAAACGTTTTCCGAGAGGAGATTACATGGTATCGATTAGGGATGTTGCAAAATGCGCAGGTGTTGCAATTTCCACAGTTTCCAAAGTACTGAATCATTATCCCAACATCAGTGAAGAGACCAGGGAAAGAGTGAATGTCGCCATTGAGAAGTTGAATTTTGTACCAAACAGTATAGCAGCTGCTTTATCCTCTAAACAGGCAGGAAGGGTTGCCTTACTGATTAATATGATCGCAAAGACCCAGGTAATTGATGAAATAGATATGCAGTATCTTTCAGGTGCCATTACCAAGTGTAAGGAATTGAAGTTGGATGTGATTACTGTATTTTTTTCCATGATACAGGACAAGTCACTTGAGGAAATTATTGTCTATTTTAAATCCCAGAATATTTCAGGATTGGTTATATATGGTATGAGTAAGGACGACAAGGTATTGCATGAATTGGTGAAAAGCAAGACGTTTAAGGTTGTCTTGGTGGATGCACCCATGGTGAATGCCTTTACCTCCACTGTATGGATCGATCATACAAAAGCCCAGTATGATGTAGCTAAAAAAACGATATTGGATAATAACTGTAATAGAGTTTTATATATAGCCGGTAAGAAAAATGGGTATATTACTGAGAAGAGACTGATTGGCATAAAAAGACTGGCTGATGAAATGAATTTAAAATTGTTAATCAGAGGTGGTGAGTTTTCTGAACTGACAGCCAGGAAGCTTACTTTTGAATATGCTGCAAACAAGGATGTAGTGGTCTGTGCTTCTGACCTGATGGCGATCGGAGCCATGAAAGCACTTACGGAGATGGATATTTTCCGTCCTGTCTGTGGATTTGACGGGATTATGTTGATGGGATATGTGGGAAAACAGATGAACACGATAAAACAGAATTTCAGCTATATTTCTGCACAAGCGGTGAAGGAATTAGACTGCTTAATGAAAGGTGAAGAAGGAAAAGAAGTTATTTTGCCATATAGTATAGAGAGATTACAATACCTAGATATCATATATTAAGTGATAAAAGAAAAGAGGAAAAAATGAATCTGGAACAGAAACTAAATGTATTCACACAGAAAAATTACGGAAAAGAGATAGCTGATTGCAGTAATGAAGAATTATATTACAGTCTCTTAAACCTAGCCAAGAAATATATTGATCAGTCAGCTCCTATCACAGGGGACAAGAAGGTTTACTACATTTCTGCTGAGTTCCTAATCGGTAAGCTTCTGTCAAATAATTTGATCAATCTGGGATTATATGATGAAATCAATGAACTGCTTTTCTCTAAGGGAAAATCTCTGGCAGAAGTGGAAGAAGTGGAGCCGGAACCTTCCCTGGGAAATGGTGGATTAGGAAGACTGGCAGCATGTTTTTTAGATTCTATTTCAACTCTGGGCCTGCCGGGTGACGGTATTGGGCTGAACTATCACTTTGGCTTGTTTAAGCAGGTTTTTACAGATAAACTTCAGGATGCGCAGAAGAATGACTGGATAGAAGCACAGACCTGGTTGAATAGAACGGATACCACTTTTGAAGTAAAATTTGGTGATCGCACAGTGAAATCTCGTCTTTATGATATTGATGTTGTGGGATATCACAATGGTGTAAATAAATTGCATTTGTTTGATATTGAAACGGTAGATGAATCCATTGTAACAGATGGTATCAGCTTTGATAAGGAAGATATTGATAAAAACCTTACTCTATTCCTATATCCCGATGATTCAGATGAAGCAGGAAATCTGCTTAGAATCTACCAACAGTACTTTATGGTAAGTAACGGTGCCAGACTGATTCTGCAGGAGATGAAGGAAAAGGGTGTGGACCTTCATAAACTGAACGAACATGTTGTGATTCAGATTAATGATACTCATCCTACCATGGTCATTCCTGAGCTTATTCGAATACTCACCGAAGAGGAAGGATTTGATATGTCAGAAGCCATTGCAGTAGTAAGCAAGACTTGTGCTTATACCAATCATACCATCTTAGCAGAAGCATTGGAAAAATGGCCGCTGAAGTTTTTAGAGAAGGTAGTTCCACAGTTGGTTCCCATTATCAAAGAGCTGGATCATAGGGTTTTAAAACAATACAAGGAGCCTAATGTACAGATCATTGATCAGGATGGACGTGTGCATATGGCACATATTGATATCCATTATGGATTTTCTGTCAATGGTGTAGCTGCCATTCATACAGAAATACTAGAGCAAACCGAGCTGAATCCTTTTTACCAGATTTATCCTGAAAAGTTTAATAATAAGACCAATGGAGTTACCTTCAGAAGATGGCTTTTGTCCTGCAATCATCAACTAGCACAATTAATTACTGAAACCATCGGAGAAGGATATAAGAAGAATGCAGAGGAACTTGAGAAATTACTGCAGTTTGAGAATGATGAAGCCTTTTTAGAGAGGATGGATGCCATAAAGAGACAGAAGAAAGAGGATTTGGCTGCATATATTGGCGAAAAAGAAGATATAACCCTGAATCCAGATTCTATTTATGATATTCAGATCAAGCGTCTTCACGAGTACAAACGCCAGCAGATGAATGTTCTCTATATTATTCACAAGTATCTGGAAATCAAAGCCGGCAAAAAACCGGTAAGACCACTTACCTTCATTTTTGGTGCAAAGGCTGCGCCTGCTTATGTAATAGCCAAGGATATAATTCATCTGATTCTTGTCATGCAAGAAATTGTATCAAAGGATCCGGAAGTAAGTCCGTATATAAAGGTAGTTATGGTGGAAAATTATAATGTAAGCTATGCAGAAAAGCTAATTCCTGCCTGTGATGTATCTGAACAGATTTCATTAGCATCCAAAGAAGCTTCCGGTACCGGAAATATGAAGTTTATGCTAAACGGTGCAGTTACATTAGGTACTGCGGATGGAGCGAATGTAGAGATTGGTGAATTGGTAGGTGAGGATAATATTTATATTTTTGGTGAAAAATCAGAACAAGTCATTGCTCACTATGAAAATGCTGATTATGTATCTAGAAAATATTATGAAAACTCTCCAGTCATCAAAAAAGCGGTTGATTTTATCATAAGTAAAGAAGCCATGAATGTAGGGCATAAAGAAAACCTGGAAAGACTCTATCATGAACTGCTTAACAAAGACTGGTTTATGACATTATTGGATCTTGAGGATTATATCGCCACAAAGGATAGAATGTTTGCAGATTATGAGGATAGGGCAAAATGGAAGAGAATGATGCTTCATAATATTGGCATGGCTGGATTTTTCTCTTCTGATAGAACCATTGCAGAATATAACAGAGATATTTGGCATTTATAATAGTGCCGCTACAAAAGTTCAACACGGGCATGACATGATATTGTCATGCCCACCTCCCTATGGGTACTGATTGAAAAATGATAGATGAGTAGTGTGCTAAAATTAGACTTGCAAGCAGATTGAGGAGATAAAGTAATGAGGAAAAGTGGCATTCTGTTACCGGTATCCAGCATTCCATCCCAATACGGAATCGGGACATTTTCAAAAGAAGCATATGTCTATATAGATTTTTTACATAAAGCAGGGCAAAAATTATGGCAGATTCTGCCTTTGGGACCGACTGGATATGGAGATTCCCCCTACCAGTCATTTTCTACTTTTGCAGGTAATCCTTATTATATAGATTTGGAAGCGCTCGTGAAAATCGGGTGGTTGACGGCCAAAGAATGTGAAACTTACGATTTTGGCCAGAATGAGCAATATGTAGATTACGAGAAAATTTATTTTTCGAGATTTAAAGTTTTGCGTAAAGCATTCAACAGAGCCAGTGAGAAACATTTTGAACAGGAAAAGGCCTTTCAGAATTTTATAGAGTCAAATACATTCTGGCTGGAAGACTACGCTTTGTATATGGCAATAAAAAATAGCTTTGGTGGAAACAGCTGGGCGGAGTGGGATGAGGAGATCAAGCTCCGTAAACCGGATGCCATGGAAGCATACAAACAGAAATATGCAGAAGATGTGGACTTCTACAAATTCCTACAGTATCTCTTTTTTACACAATGGATTGCTCTAAAGGCCTATGCCAATAAGAATGAAATTGAAATCGTAGGAGATATTCCCATCTATGTGGCCTTTGATAGTGCTGATACATGGGCCAATCCAGAACTGTTTCAATTAGATGATACCTGTACACCCATTGCAGTTGCAGGGTGTCCTCCCGATGCATTTTCAGACACAGGACAGTTGTGGGGGAATCCTCTATATGACTGGGATTATCACAAAACGACTGACTTTGCATGGTGGATGAAACGGATTGCTTATTGTTTTCAGTTATATGATGTGGTACGTATCGATCACTTCAGAGGGTTTGATGAATATTGGTCAGTTCCCTATGGTAATCCCACAGCTGAAAAAGGTAAATGGTGCAAGGGCCCTGGTTATGCCATTTTTGATACCATGAAAAAGACACTTGGAGAAAGAAAAGTGATTGCAGAGGATTTGGGTTACCTGACAGATAGTGTCATCGAATTGGTGAAAAAAGCAGGCTATCCAGGAATGAAAATACTGCAGTTTGCGTTTGATTCCAGAGAAGAAAGCGATTATTTACCCCACAACTATACCAGAAATTGTGTAGTTTATACCGGTACCCATGATAATGACACTACCTTAGGCTGGTATACTAACCTTGCAAAAGCTGACAGAAACTTTGCTGACAGATATATGTATTTACGGGATGATGAGGCGGAAGTGGAATGGGAATTCATACGCGCTGCCATTTCCTCAGTGGCGGACACTGCAATCATCCCCATGCAGGATTATCTGGGGCTGGATGAGACAGCCAGAATTAATATACCTTCCACTCTAGGAAACAATTGGAAATGGCGCATGAAAAAAAATGCTTGCACAGATGAGTTAGCAGAAAGAATCAAAAAATTGAGCAAACTGTATGGGCGTGAATAACGCCTACAGCTTGCATTTGCTTAAGTAAGAATTATGATAGGCTGGGTCATAGGTGACATCATCTAAAAACCAATCAGGCGGCAGGAATGTTTCTGCCGCATTTTTACTGCCAAATTCTACTTCCGCTAAGAGAAGGGGAGCAAAGGGTGGGTCAAAAATATCCAATTCAATGGTAAGGGAATAGCCTTCCGGAGGCTCTGCTCCATCTGTGGAAAACCGGGGATTGTCCAAAGGAATCAGGTATCTTTTTTTGGATATGATATTACCGTCTGCTTTACTACGCAGATGGTAATAGGACTTTTCATTCAAGGGAAGGTTATATTCTTCTCTGGCCATCATCCCATGGCCCTTATATGTTATGTAAAAATCATCATCTTGTCTGCGAATACGCAATACAGGGTCCGTATTTAAATAAGCTTGCTCAATAATGTGAAAAGGATATTGTTCAAGATTCACAGGAAGCTTTTTTATGGTAAATTTACGTTCTATTTCCATGGGACTTCTCCTTTTATAATGCTTATGCTACAATTATAACAAGTCAAATATTTTTGTCAATTAACGTGGTGATAGTGGAAAGAAATTCTTTATTTATTGTAGTAGCATGTACAGCATGCGGATAGGAGAGAAATATGAACAAAATTGCAGTTTTTTTTGCAGATGGTTTTGAAGAAGTGGAGGCACTTACCGTAGTTGATCTATGCCGCAGGGCAGGTATAGAAACCCTTATGGTTTCCATCATGAATACAGTGAAAGTAATCGGATCGCATAACATAGCGGTAGAAGCGGATCTCTATTTATCGGATTTAGATTTTTCATCTCTGGATATGCTGGTTTTGCCAGGCGGACTAAGTGGAACCCGTCTTTTAGAGGGATGTCAGGAATTAATGAAGCAATTTGACGATTTCAATCAGAAAGGGAAGTGTATCAGTGCCATTTGTGCTGCACCTACTGTTTTTGGGCATAGAGGTTATCTGAAGGATCGAAATGCCTGCTGTTATCCCGGAATGGAGGATGAACTTTATGGTGCCAAACCAAGCTTTCAGGAGGTTGAGGTATCTGACCACATTACCACATCCAGAGGACTGGGCACAGCAATCCAGTTTGCACTTGTAATTGTAGAAAGATATTGCGGAAAAGATACGGCTTCAACACTTGCTCAAAAGATTGTATTTTCGTAAACTAAACAAAAAAACGGCTGTGGAACCGTTTTTATTCCACAGCCGTTTTATTTTGAATCCGATTATTTCATGGATTCTTCCTGTTTCTTGATCATTCTACGAACCATTTCACCACCGATTGAACCAGCTTCCTTAGAAGTTAAGTCGCCGTTGTAACCTTCTTTTAAGTTAACACCAAGTTCAGATGCAACTTCTGTTTTAAAACGATCCATTGCGGCCTTTGCTTCGGGAACTTCTACTCTATTTGATTTGTTACTTCCCATTTCCTTTCACCTCCATAAAATTTTGGTTTTACAGGTTTCTACCTGCAATCTATTTTCAAGATAAGTAGATAAGAATCACTTATCCTGAAGATTTCTCTCCGCTTTAAGTGTTTGATATTACTTATCTTGACTTTAGTATTAGCAGTCATCTAAAAAATATTATGGTAAGTTTTGCAATTAATTTAGCAAAAATTAGAACTTCATTTTGGACGAGTAAATTATTTCCAATAAATATATGTTTTCAGATTGAAATTAGGTTATTAGGATGATATACTGATTTCAATAAAAACGTTTTTATTATTTATTAATAGGATAAACAGAGATAGAATAAGACAATATACGAATATAAATAGTATTCATAGGAGAGAAGCGATGACAAAAATGAGTATGATAGGCACACCTTTAAAAGAGCTTGCTCCATTCTGCAGACAGGCAGCAGCCCAAGGAGCAGTTTTGTTAAAAAATGAGGATAACATGCTTCCTATTAGGGAGGAAGACAGGATAGCACTGTTTGGCAGATGCCAAATCGATTATTACAGAAGTGGCACCGGTTCAGGCGGAGCCGTTAATGTGGAGTATAGCACGAATATACTGGATGGACTGCGAAGATATCATGATATACATATAAATGAAGAGCTTGTTTGTACATATGAAAGCTGGATCAAAAGTCATCCTTTTGACAATGGAAATGGTACCTGGGCATCAGAACCGTGGCATCAGGAAGAAATGCCCTTGGATGAAAATATGGTGCAAGAGATATCAGCTATTACCAATAAAGCCATTGTGGTAATTGGCCGTACAGCCGGAGAAGATAAGGATAATGAAGATAAACCCGGAAGCTATCGATTGACGGATGAAGAATATCAGATGATTTCCATAGTGACAAAATATTTTACACAGGTAGCAGTGATATTGAATGTTTGCAATATCATTGATATGAGCTGGCTGATTACAGATATGGGAAATCATATAAAAGCGGTTTTGTATACCTGGCATGGAGGAATTGAAGGAGGAAATGCTGCTGCTGATCTTCTGGTAGGAGAAGTCTCTCCATCAGGGCATCTGACAGATACCATAGCCTACTCCATAAAAGATTACCCTGCATATCCTAATTATGGTAATGAGGATGTGGATTTTTATGCAGAGGATATTTATGTTGGGTATCGGTATTTTGAGACCTTTCATCCAGAGAAGGTAATGTTTCCTTTTGGATTTGGATTATCTTATACAACCTTTACCAGTAAGGTAATGAATGGGAATGTGTATGGAGAAGATATAGATGCAGTGATCAGCATTCAGGTTAAGGTAACCAATACAGGCGCATGTACCGGGAAAGAAGTCGTACAGGTTTATGCAAAGCTACCTCAGGGAAAATTAGGTCAGCCGGCTAAAGCATTGGTTAGCTTTGAAAAAACAAGTTTACTGGCACCTGGAGAATCTCAGATATTGACTATAGATACTCCTCTGAGGAACCTGGCATCTTACGATGACAGCGGTATTACAGGAAATGCATTCTGTTATGTGCTAGAGCCGGGTGATTACAGATTCTTTATAGGAAGTGACTGTAGAAATACCACAGAGGTCTTAAAAAATGGAAGCGTCTTGCTTCGTTTGGATCAGGTTCTTGTAGTGGAGAAACTCCAACAGGCAGCAGCACCAAGAAGAGCTTTTCAAAGAATCAGACCGGGCAAATTTAATGGACAAGCCTATGAAATACAATATGAACAGGTTCCATTACGTAAAATCAATCTAAAAGAAAGAATTTTATCAAGTCTACCAGAGCCCCTTAACACAGAAATACAAGACACAATCACTTTCCGGGATGTGTGGGAAGGTAAGGCTTCTTTAGATGATTTTACTGCTAAGCTTTCCGTAGGAGAACTTGCAGCAATAGTTCGTGGGGAGGGAATGTGCAACAGCAGGGTCACCCCAGGTACTGCAGCAGCTTTTGGGGGAGTCAGTGATGAATTAATGGAACGAGGAATTCCGACAGGGTGTGCTGCAGATGGTCCTTCTGGTATTCGTATGGATACCGGCGGAAAAGCCACCCAGCTACCCATTGGTACCTTATTAGCCTGCAGTTTTGATCCCCAATTGGTAGAAAATTTGTTTAAGTTAGAAGGCAGGGAGCTTGTCCAAAATGAAATAGATACTTTACTAGGACCTGGAATGAATATACACAGACATCCTCTCAATGGCCGGAACTTTGAATATTTTTCGGAAGATCCACTGATAACCGGTCTCTTTGCTACAGCCTGTGCGAAGGGGATGACTAAAGCAGGCGTAACAGGTACCTTAAAGCATTTTGCCTGCAACAATCAGGAAAGAGCCAGACAAACAGTAGATGCAGTGGTTTCAGAGAGAGCCTTAAGAGAAATATATCTTCGTGCTTTTGAAATGGGTGTAAAAGAAGGTGGGGCCCGTGCTGTTATGACCACCTATAATCCTATGAATGGATATCAGAATGCCTGCAATTATGACTTAAACACCACTATTCTCAGAAAAGAATGGGGATATACCGGTATGGTGATGACAGACTGGTGGGCAAAGCTAGATGATGTCATAGAAGGCGGTAAGCCTAATTATGTGGACACAGCATCCATGGTGCGTGCACAGAATGATGTCTATATGGTAGTGAATAATTTCGGGGCAGCCATTAACGCCAAAAAGGATAATACGGAACAGGCACTTATTGAAGGAACACTAACCATTGGAGAGTTGCAGCGCAGTGCAATGAACATTCTGAGATTTTTGTTGGAATCTCCAGCAGGCAGCAGACCTGTGAAGGTGCAGGAACCTGTTGATATTTTACCGGCAGCACTTCCGGATATGAAAGAAAAGCCGGCTCTTATCCATGGTAAAATTGATATCAGCAATAAAAGGGCAGAAAAGGAATTTGTTTTGTTTGAGGTGGAAAAAGATGGATTATATGACATTTTAGTAGACTTAATGTCTGCAGAAAGCGATCGTGCCCAAATGCTTTCCCAACTCTATATCAATGGGGAGAAGGCGGCAGATATACAGACAAATGGCACCTGGGAGAGATGGGTTACCCAAAGAGCTGCCAAGGTGATACTGCATAAGGGAATCTATTCCCTTTCTATCAAGCATGTACGCCCTGGTATACAACTTTCAGCAATTCAGTTTGTGGAGGAATCATGGAAAGAGTTACCATAAAGGATGTAGCAAGAGAAGCAGGAGTTTCAATTTCTACTGTTTCCAATGCACTAAACGGAGTGGATGTACTGCATCCTGATACAAAGGCCCATATTCTGAAGGTAGCAGAAAGACTGCACTATATTCCTAACCTAAACGGACGGAATTTGAAAGCTCATGCAACCAGGACAATTGGACTTTTTGCACCCTATGTAGGTGGACCCTATGCAGGTGCCATTGCTGATTATATGGCCAGGGAATGCAGGTACGCAGGGTATGAACTGGACATTTTTGTTACAAACAAGGATGATTCTGTCATGAAAAACCTTTTGGGGCGGAGAGTGGATGGAGCAGTGATTCTAAACAGCACTTTATCAGAATGGCAGGAGGAAGAAATACAGTCAGCAGAAATCCCGGTCGTTTTTCTGAATAAAAGGATTGCAGGAGCCAACCAGACAGGTGTTTATTTTGATTCCTATGAAGCAGGAAAAATGGCAGCAGAATTATTCCTTCGTAAAGGGTTCAAAAGGATAGGTCTGATAGAAGGTCCTGATAATTTTGATGCCCGGGAGCGCAGTATGGGTTTTCGGAAAGTGATAAAAGAGAGTGGCATATCGCTGGCAGAACATTTTGTATGGCAGGGTGGATTTTCAAGGGAAACGTCCTTTGCTGCTGTAGAACACTATCTACAGCTACAAAAAAAGTCAGAGAAAATAAATTTACCCGAAGCCATTTTTGCAACCAATGATTTGAGTGCCATTGGCTGTATGGAAGCATTGGCTCAATATGGAATAAAAGTGCCGGAAACGGTAAGGATACTTGGGTGTGATGACATTGAACTTTGTCATTATGTGAGACCTTCTCTCTCTACCATCAAAACAAACTTTGAGGAGCAGGGAATTGTTGCTGTAAAAAGTCTTTTAAAAATGCTGAATGGAGAGAAACAGGGAAGAGAAATGTGTCTTAGCTGCAGCATAGTGGAAAGGGATTCTATATAGTTTGTAAACAAATCGCTATTAGGTTACCGGAAAAGTTGGTCTCTTTAATTTTTTTAGTAGCAGCCAAAGGCATAAAACATTGGGAATGACCATAACTGCGTTAATCAGATCTGTAAAGTTCCAGATGAAATTCATGGGGAGAATAGCTCCTATGTAAATCATGACAATATACAAAAGATGGTAGGAGTGGACGCCTGTTTCTCCAAACAGGTATTCCACTCCTTTTTCACCAAGATAGCACCAGCCCACCAGGGTGGCAATGGCAAATGCAATCAGTGTGACGGTGAGAAAGGCGTTACCCATAAATGGAAGAAACGAAAAGGCGGCACTTGTGAGACCGGCATCCGTATAGCCAGCAGAGCTGCCTGGGTGGGCCAGCATACTGCTGATGATGGTGAGTCCGGTGAGGGTGCACATGACAATAGTATCCCAGAAGACGGCTGTCATGGAAATCAGTGCCTGCTTCTGGGGTGATTCAGAGCCAGAAGCTCCGGCAGCAATAGCAGCGGTACCAATTCCTGCTTCATTGGTAAACAATCCACGTGCAATCCCAAAACGGGCTGCAATGAGAAAAGTACTTCCTACAAATCCACCTCCGGCAGCCTTTCCTGTAAAAGCAGCTGAAAAGATCAGAGAACAGGCATCATCAAAGAAGGCTCTGTTCTGCCAAAGTAGAAACAGACAGGCACCCATATAAATAAAACTCAATGGAGGTACCAAACGGGTACAAAAGCGACCGATACTCTTGACACCTCCCAGGATTACCATGCCTGCAATGAAAGCGGCTCCCATTCCTACGATATGGGGAGAAAGTTTCCAGGTGGAATAGGCTGCATCAGCCATGGCACTGGATTGTGTGGTGCAACCGACACCGACGGCTGCACACATCACACAAAAGGCATAAAATTTTCCCGCAAACTTATTTTTGAGTCCTCGTTCCAAAACATGCATGGGACCTCCGGTATATAAACCGTCAGATCCTTTCACCCTGTACAAACAGCTTAAAAAGCATTCTGCATAAGCAGTAGCCATACCGAATACACCGGTAAGAAAGCACCAGAAAAGAGCACCCGGACCACCCAGTGCAATGGCAGTGGAGACACCCACAATATTACCGGTTCCCAGAGTGGCAGCCAGAGTGGTAGCCAGTGTGGTAAAGCAGCTTAACCCTTTTTTATCACTATGAGAATCACCGGTCACCGAGAGCTTAATGGCACGAAAAGTGAAGCGCTGGGGAAGTAGTTTGATTGTCATAATGATGTGGGTAGCAGCCAGAATGATGAGAATCGGTCCATTCCATAGAAAAGCATTTGCCTTCTCTAAAGAAGTGATTAAAAAGTATGCCATAGTGCCTCTTTTTTTGTGAAAGCGGTTAGTATAGTATATAATGAAAATTTTAGAAAATGTTTATAATTTTATAATTGATTCTGATGTTACGTATGTTATAGTGTCTATAGAACAAATGAGATGCATTTGCGTTGTGTCACTGATTAAAAATGAGATTAAAAGGGAGGCTATTTTATGAACATTTCAAAATTTACCCAGAAGTCCATGGAAGCTGTGGAAGGCTGTCAGAAGCTGGCTTATAAGTATGGTAATCAGGAAATAGAACAAGAGCATTTACTCTATAGCCTTTTAACCATAGAAGACAGTTTGATCCTGAAACTGATAGAAAAAATGGAGATTAATAAGGAACACTTTTCGGATCGGGCTCAAAATGCAGTCGGCAAAAGAGTGAAGGTACAGGGTGGAGAACTGCATGTAGGCGCTGATCTGAATAAGGTACTTATTTCTACAGAGGATGAAGCGAAGCTATTAGGCGATGAGTATGTATCCGTGGAGCATTTGCTTCTGGCCATGATTCAGAATCCCAACAAAGAAATCAAGGAGATTTTTAAGGAATATGGGATTACCAGGGAGCGGTTTCTGCAGGCCCTTTCTACGGTAAGAGGCAACCAGCGGGTTACCTCCGACAATCCAGAAGCCACCTACGATACCTTAAACAAGTATGGGCAGGACCTTGTTGAAAAAGCCAGAGACCAGAAGTTAGACCCTGTTATTGGCAGGGATAATGAAATCAGAAATGTGATTCGTATTCTGTCCAGAAAAACCAAAAACAACCCTGTATTGATTGGGGAACCCGGTGTTGGTAAAACCGCTGTTGTAGAAGGTCTTGCCCAGCGTATCGTACGTGGGGATGTACCACAGGGGTTAAAAGATAAGAAGATATTTGCACTGGATATGGGTGCACTTGTGGCAGGTGCCAAATACAGAGGAGAATTTGAAGAGAGACTGAAAGCTGTACTGGATGAGGTAAAGAAGAGTGAAGGGCAGATTATCCTGTTCATTGATGAGCTCCATACCATCGTAGGAGCCGGGAAGACAGAGGGTGCCCTGGATGCAGGAAACATGCTGAAGCCCATGCTGGCCCGTGGGGAACTTCATTGTATCGGTGCTACAACCTTGGATGAATACAGACAGTATATCGAAAAGGATGCTGCTCTGGAAAGACGCTTCCAGCCTGTACTGGTGGAAGAACCTACCGTAGATGATACGATTTCAATATTGAGAGGTCTGAAAGAGCGTTATGAGGTGTATCATGGTGTCAAAATCATGGATAATGCCTTAGTCAGTGCTGCTGTATTGTCCAACCGGTATATTACAGACCGCTTTTTACCTGATAAGGCTATAGACCTTGTGGATGAAGCCTGTGCACTCATTAAGACAGAGCTGGATTCCATGCCTACAGAATTGGATGAACTGCAGCGTAAGGTGATGCAGATGGAGATAGAGGAAGCCGCTTTAAAGAAGGAAGATGACAGGCTAAGTAAGGAACGTCTTCAGACCCTGCAGAAGGAACTGGCAGAGTTAAAGGCTGAGTTCGCTGGTAGAAAAGCCCAGTGGGATAACGAAAAGGCTTCTGTAGATAAGCTTTCCAAACTCCGTGAAGAAATTGATTCCATCAACAGCCAGATTCAGATAGCACAGCGTGAAGGTGACCTGGAAAAGGCAGCAGAATTATCTTACGGTAAATTGCCGACTCTTAAGAAACAGCTGGAAATCGAGGAAGAACAGGTAAGAAAATCACAATTAACACTGGTGCGTGAGAGTGTTTCTGAGGATGAAATCGCTAGGATTGTTTCCAGATGGACCGGTATTCCTGTTACCAAACTAACAGAAGGTGAGAGAAATAAGACCTTACACCTGGCAGATGAATTACACAAGAGGGTAGTGGGACAGGATGAAGGGGTTACCAAGGTAGCAGAAGCTATTATGCGTTCCAAAGCCGGTATAAAGGATCCAACCAAACCCATCGGTTCCTTCCTGTTTTTGGGACCTACCGGTGTAGGTAAGACAGAGTTGGCAAAAACCTTGGCACAGGCATTGTTTGATGATGAAGGCAATATGGTGCGTATTGACATGAGCGAGTATATGGAGAAATATTCGGTTTCCCGATTGATTGGAGCGCCTCCCGGATATGTTGGATATGAGGAAGGTGGACAATTGACTGAAGCAGTCAGAAGAAAACCATACTCAGTTGTGTTGTTTGATGAAATAGAGAAGGCACATCCGGATGTGTTCAATGTACTGTTGCAGGTGCTAGATGATGGTCGAATCACGGATTCCCAGGGGCGTACGGTGGACTTTAAAAATACCATTCTGATTATGACATCTAATATAGGTGCCCAGTATTTGCTGGATGGAATCAGTAGAGAGGGTACTATTAGGCCGGAAGCTGAAAAAATGGTAATGGAAGACCTTCGAAATCACTTCAGACCTGAGTTTTTAAACCGTCTGGATGAAACAATCCTGTTTAAGCCGCTAACCAAAGAGAATATCAGTGGCATAATCAATCTGATTATGGAAGATTTAAATAAAAGACTGTTAGACAGGGAGTTGACTGTAGTGCTCAGTGAGGAAGCAAAACACTTTATCGTAGACAATGCTTATGATCCTGTGTATGGTGCACGTCCTCTGAAACGGTATATCCAGAAATATGTGGAGACACTTTCTGCTAAACTGATTCTGGCAGATGCAGTGGAGCAGGGAGACGCCATCAAGATTGATGTGGAAAGCAACATGCTGGTTGCAAAGGCTCAGAAGTAGTATGCAGATGTCACTTTGATTTGAATTGCGTTTATGATATGAGGATGCTATAATCTCTGTAGAAAATAAGCAAGATACAGTATGAAATCAGAAGGGATGATAGACATGGTACCAAAAGATCCGGTGATCCTTCTTAGCTATGTAAACTCAAAATTGAGAGACCACGCAAAGGATATTGAGACACTCTGCGACCTGGTTGAGATTGACAGGCAGGAGTTGGAGGAAAGATTAGCAGGTATGAACTATCATTATAACAGGGAGAAAAACCAGTTTGTTTAGCAAAGGAACCCGATGTCTGGTATGCACTGGATGCGGAAAATGCTTTGGTAATCAGTCAGTAAACACCCTCAGTACCTTTTATTATAAGGGTTATGATAAGAAGGAAGGCCTAAGGAGAGAAAGAACCTCACAGGCCTTCTTTGGTTATGAAAAAATAGAAGAAGCAGATGGCAATCTGGTGGCAGTGGATATCGGGACGACTACCATTGCCATGCAGCTGCGAAGAATGAGTGACGCAGCTGTACTGGATGTGTACACCAGTATGAATCCCCAGAGAAAGTACGGTGGTGACATTTTATCCAGAATCGCAGCGGCAGAAGAGGAAAAGAAACGATTGGACATGATGGAGCTGGTAAGAGAGGTATTAAAGGAAGGGCTCAGTCAGTTTAACCAGGTGAAAAAAATGGTGATTGCAGGCAATACCACTATGATTCATTTGCTGATGGGTTATGATACAAGCGGACTGGGAAGGGCTCCTTTTACCCCCCAATGTTTGGAGGAAATTCATACCAGCATGTTTGGCGTGGAGACAGTAATACTTCCGGGAGTCTCTGCTTTTATTGGTGGGGATATCACAGCAGGAATATACGCACTTACCATGGAGAGGCAGGAGAGGGTTTGTCTTTTGATTGATTTAGGTACCAATGGAGAGATGGTGTTGGGAAACCGGCATAAACTGTTAGCAACCGCTACGGCAGCAGGACCAGCTTTTGAAGGAAATGCAGATTGCTTTGGAACAGATTTGATGGACCTGACAGGGCTGCTTTTAAAACAGGAAATTCTGGATGAAACCGGACTTTTAGCGGATCCTTATTTCGATGAAGGGATTGCTATTGGAGGTGTGAAAATCACACAGCAGTACATCAGGCAGCTTCAGATGGCAAAGGCTGCTATTTGTACCGGAATCGAAATTCTTTGCAGAAAGTATGGATTAGAAGGTTATAGCGAGATTGATCAGGTGTTTTTGGCAGGTGGTATGGGCTATTATCTGAATCCGGAGGCAGCAGCTGCCATTGGACTCATACCAAAAGCACTTACTAAAAAAACAATAGCAGTAGGAAATGCTGCTTTAGAAGGTGCATTCCTGTTTGGCACCTGTAAGCTAGAGAAACTAAAGCAAATACAGGATTTCAATTTGGCAGAAGAGGTAGAATTTGAAAAGAGGTATATTGAACATATGAACCTGTTGGGAAGTCTTTGAGGGAATAAACAGTTTGTGCAAGGACATATATATAAAGTAAGCAAGAATAAAGGGATGACAGCTTGCAATTTTATGTGTGAGCTGTCAGGTTGAAAATAGATATGAAAAAAAAAGCAGCTTTTCTGATTTTAGATGTGATGGTGGGAATGCTGCTTTTTGGCGTTCTCATGTTTAAAAGTCAGATTCAGCTTATGGTTTATGGAAAGGAAGTAGAGAAAGAAATCAAGAAGGTGGCACTTACTTTTGATGATGGTCCCCATCCTTACTATACAGAACAGCTTTTAGACGGCTTAAAGGATAGAGGAGTCAAGGTGACTTTTTTTGTGACGGGGCAACATGCAGAAAAATATCCGGATATCATTAAGCGTATCAGTGAAGAAGGACATCTCATTGGGAATCATACCTATAGCCATATACAGCTGAAGGATAATAACAGAGACGCTTATAAACAGGAGCTGATCCAGACCAATGAAATCCTGTTTGAACTTACTGGAAAAGAAATTGAGTATGTAAGACCTCCCTATGGATCATGGGATAAGAAATTTGAAAAAGAACTAAATATGTTTCCCGTTTTATGGAATGTGGATCCCTTAGACTGGTGTTCTACCAATACTGCAAGTGTCACTAAAAAAGTGGTTGACAGGGTGGAGGAAAACGATATTATACTGATGCATGATGAATATGAGTCCACGGTAACAGCAGCTCTGCAGATCATCGATATCCTTCAAAAGAAGGGCTATACCTTTGTGACAGTGGAGGATATATTGTTTGATTGAAGTTAGGAATAAGTCATTGAATTAAAATGAGGTAGTGGGTATACTTAAGAATGGAATAGTAATAACGAAACGAGGCTAGTGTGAAAATTAAGAAGCAATTTTCACACGGCAAATTTGTGCTGCTGCCCAAATTCGCAGGAATTCGGCAGAATGGAGATTATTATGGATTTATTTGAATACATGCGACAAAATACTATGGAAAAGGAATCACCCCTTGCTGCCAGAATGCGACCCGTTACCTTGGAAGAAGTGGTAGGACAGCAGCATATTATTGGTAAGGATAAGCTACTGTACCGTGCGATTAAGGCAGATAAAATTAGATCCATTATTTTCTATGGACCACCCGGAACGGGAAAGACCACACTGGCTAAAGTAATTGCCAATACCACCAGTGCTGATTTTACTCAGATCAATGCTACAGCTTCCGGAAAAAAGGACATGGAAGAAGTGGTGGTAAAAGCAAAGAATGCCCAGGGAATGTATGGGAAAAAGACCATTCTGTTTATCGATGAAATCCACCGGTTTAATAAAGGGCAGCAGGACTATCTTTTACCGTTTGTAGAGGACGGAACCCTGATCCTTATCGGAGCGACCACAGAAAATCCTTATTTTGAAGTGAATGGAGCATTAATATCAAGGTCCATTCTTTTTGAATTGAAACCTTTGGAAAGAGAAGATATTAAGATTCTGCTGAAGAAAGCTGTTTATGATAAAGAGAAGGGTATGGGAGCATATGATGCAGAAATAGCGGAAGATGCTTTGGATTTTTTAGCTGACCTTTCCGGAGGAGATGCCAGACATGCTATAAATGCCATTGAGTTAGGAATCATGACCACCAACCGCAGTGAGGATGGGAAAATACATATTACTCTGCCGGTGGCAGAGGAGTGTATTCAAAAGAGGGTGATGCGTTATGATAAGAACGGAGATAATCATTATGACACCATTTCTGCTTTTATCAAAAGCATGAGAGGGTCAGATCCGGATGCTGCAGTCTATTATCTGGCACGTATGCTGGCAGCTGGAGAAAGCGTGACCTTTATTGCCAGAAGAATGATGGTCTGTGCCTCTGAGGATGTGGGAAATGCAGACCCCCAGGCACTTATGGTAGCAGTGAGTGCATCTCTGGCAGCAGAGCGTATCGGTATGCCGGAGTCCCAGCTTATTCTGTCTCAGGCTGCGGCTTATATTGCATCAGCACCGAAAAGTAATGCAGTTACCATAGCTATCGACAGAGCTATGCAGGCAATACAGGAAGCCGGAAATCTGCCCATTCCTACCCACTTGCAGGATGCCCACTATAAGGGAGCTGCAAAACTGGGGCATGGTACAGGATATAAATATGCTCATAATTATAAAAACAACTATGTGGAACAGCAGTATTTACCCTATGAGCTGAATGGAAAAGAGTTTTATTCTCCATCGGGGAACGGATATGAAGTGAAAATCAAAGAGCATTTGTCCAGAATCAAGAGAGAGGCAAAAAATCAGGAAGAGTAAACAGCATGAATAATCAGTATAAGTTAACTATCCGTGCCTGTTTTACAGGATATATAGTACAAGCTATTATAAATAATTTTTTACCACTTTTATTTCTTACATTTCAAAGGCTATACGGGATTCCACTATCCCAGATTACCATACTCATTACGGTTAACTTTGCAATACAGCTTCTGGTAGACATGCTTTCCATTTTTTTTGTGGATAAAATTGGTTACCGGATGTCCATGCTGCTGGCCCATGGATTTGCTACAGTAGGAATGATACTACTGACTTTCCTACCGGAAGCTTTAGGAAATCCTTTTATGGGGCTGCTAATTGCAGTATGTTTTTATGCAGTAGGGGGTGGACTTTTGGAAGTAGTAGTAAGTCCCATTGTAGAAGCTTGCCCCAGTGATCAAAAGGAACAGAATATGAGTCTGCTGCACTCCTTTTACTGTTGGGGGAGCGTGGGGGTAATAGCTTTATCCACAATGTATTTTACCTGTTTCGGAACCGGGAGTTGGAAAATATTAGCCCTGTTGTGGGCATTGATTCCCTTGACTAATGGAATCCTATTTCTAAAGGTGCCAATTGCCACTCTGTTGGCAGAAGGTGAAACGGAATTGTCGGTGGTACAGCTGCTTCATAATAAACTATTCTGGTTATTTCTATTATTGATGGTATGCGCAGGAGCAAGTGAACAGGCAGTAAGCCAGTGGGCTTCCACATTTGCTGAGAAAGGTCTGCGTGTATCAAAAACCATAGGAGACATGGCTGGTCCCTGTATGTTTTCTATTCTCATGGGAACCTCGAGGGCAATTTTTGGTAAGTTTGGCAGTCGTATAAACCTAGAACGTATGATGTTTGCAAGTGGTTTGTTATGTATATTATCCTATCTGATGATTGGACTCACAGCTTCCCCTGTGTGGGGACTACTGGGAGTTGCCCTGTGTGGATTTTCTGTTGGAATTTTATGGCCCGGAACTTTCAGCAAAGCTTCTGAAGCTATTAAAGGAGGCGGGACAGCCATGTTTGCCATGCTGGCATTAGCAGGTGACCTGGGATGTTCGGGAGGCCCTACCTTTGTAGGCATGATGGCCAGTAGATTTGGAGATGACATAAAGACTGGCATATTGGCAGCAGTAGGGATCCCCATTGTATTGTTACTGGGACTGATACTGCTGAAGATAAATAGGATTAGACAAAACTAAAAAAGCTGAGAAACCAGGTATTGATAGATTGCCTGGTTCTTTTTCTGCCAATTATCACAGATGGAGGCAGCCATTTCCTCTGCAGGCACAGAAAGGGTAATCCCCACCATGGTAATCCCCCGTTCTTTTGCTGATAAATGAGCTTCATATTCTCCACTGGTAGATTTATAGTAATCGCCCTGGACAGATACTTCATTGCGCAGGTCAAATTCTTTTTCGGAGAAATAGCCTGCCACGTCATTTTTAATTGCATCACTGATACGGTTTTCAAAATAATGCAGAGTTTCCCTACCTTCATCGGTTATGGCAAGGTGGGTCCTGTTGCGGATTGATTTCGCTGTAATGAGGTTGGTATCGATCAGTTCCGAGATTACTTGTTGGATAGTAAAAAAATTGGTATAGCCTTTTTCCTGGATAAAGTCACCTACCTGCGCTTTTGTCAGGGGAAAGGATACCCGGTCTAGCATATATAATACCATTAATTTATAGAGGGTCAATGGCTCCTGCATCATAAAATCATCTCCCTTGAAAAGTATTGCGTTTCTATTTCTGTTTTATATGTGATTTTACGGCATTGGCAACCACATCAGCTACCTGTGGGTCAAAGGCTTCAGGCATAATATTGTTTTCACTTAGCTGTTCTTCGGGAACCAGTCCTGCAATGGCCAGCGCTGCAGCCAGCTTCATTTCTTCGGTAATCTGGGTAGCACGTCCTTCCAGAGCACCTTTAAAAATTCCGGGGAAAGCTACTACATTGTTAACCTGATTGGGGAAGTCGGAACGACCGGTACCCACAACCTTTGCACCTGCTGCTTTTGCTAGATCAGGCATGATTTCCGGAATAGGATTAGCCATGGCAAATAGGATGGCATCTTTATTCATGGAAGCAACCATTTCTTGGCTCACGATACCTGGAGCAGAAACACCTACAAAGATATCGGTACCTTTCATGGCATAAGCAAGGGAACCGGTTTCATTCTGCAGGTTGGTAACCTCAGTCATTTTCTTCTGCATCCAGTTTAAGCCTTCTGTATCTTTGGAAACGATACCAATTTTGTCACACATTGTGATGTGGAGGAAACCATAGGAAAGTAACAGTTTCGTAATGGCTACACCGGCACTTCCGGCACCATTTACTACTACCTTACAGTCTTCTTTTTTCTTTCCTGTAACTTTTAGAGCATTGATAATACCTGCCAAAACAACAATGGCAGTACCATGCTGGTCATCATGAAATACAGGTATGTCCAAAATCTGTTTCAGACGTTCCTCGATTTCAAAGCAGCGTGGTGCACTGATGTCCTCCAGGTTAATGCCGCCAAAACCGGGGGCTAAGTATGTTACCGTCTTAATGATTTCTTCGGTATCCTGGGTATCCAGACAAATCGGTATGGCATTGACTCCACCAAATTCTTTAAAGAGGACTGCCTTTCCTTCCATGACAGGCATAGCAGCATAGGGACCTATGTTCCCCAGACCCAGTACGGCACTTCCGTCTGATATAACGGCGACAGTGTTGGCTTTCATGGTATATTTGTAGGCAGCTTCCTTGTCAGCGGCTATTACCTTGCAGGGTTCTGCAACGCCTGGGGTATAGGCAAGAGCCAAATCTTCCCTGGATTTGACAGGAGCTTTGCTGACGATTTCAAGTTTACCGTTCCACTTTTCATGCAGCAATAATGCTTTTTCGTTGGTTGTCATGACAGATCCTCATTTCTTTTCTCTATTTAATGATAGCAATATGTCTTTATATTTTCTAAGTCGAAATACAACACTTCTTTATAATAGTATATTTCCTTTTTTACTGCAAGGTGGAAAAGATTTTTCTTTCGTTGTAAAATGAGGGATAAACAGATATAATAAGATTACAATTTTACTTAAATACATTCTAATGTAAAATAATTTGTAATTGATATTGACTTTGATGGTAGAGTATGATATTCTTTTTAAGCATGTGAAGTGCAAAGGACAATAAAGCAGAGTATCCACTCTCACCTTACGGCGATAAAGCTAGTAAGTGTTTATAGTTTCTTTCAATAATACGTAGTCTTATTTAGTACTGAAGGTATTATTTGATCTGGAGATTAGGTGGATAGTGATGCTATCCACTTTTTTATTATATTTCATTATGGAGGGTACAAACATTAGCGAATTAATGATCAACGAACAGATTAGAGACAAAGAGGTACGTCTCATTGGCGAGAACGGCGAGCAGTTAGGAGTTGTGTCCGCCAAAGATGCACAAAAGCTAGCAGAAGAAGCTGGGTTAGACCTGGTCAAAATTGCACCGACAGCAAAGCCACCTGTATGTAAGATTGTGGATTATGGAAAGTTCAAATATGAGCAGACCAGAAAAGACAAAGAAGCCAAGAAGAAACAAAAGGTGACTGAGGTGAAGGAAATCAGACTTACCCCTAACATCGACACCAATGACTTGAATACCAAGGTAAATGCAGCAAAGAAATTCCTAACTAAGGGAGATAAAGTGAAGATCACTCTACGTTTCCGTGGACGTGAGATGGCACATATGAGCAGCGCAAAGCATATTCTTGATGATTTTGCAGCACAGCTTTCCGATATAGCCGTTATTGAAAGAGCACCTAAGGTAGAAGGCAGAAGTATGACAATGTTTTTAACTGAGAAGCGTAGCTAATACAGTTAAAATAGATCAAGCAGAGAAAGTTTAGGAGGAACTCGTTATGCCAAAAATGAAGACAAGCAGATCAGCTGCCAAACGTTTTAAACTAACAGCAACAGGAAAATTGAAAAGAAACAAAGCTTATAAGCGCCATATCTTAACCAAAAAATCTACCAAGAGAAAACGTAATTTGAGACATGCTGCTATGACAGATGCAACCAATGTTAAGAATATGAAGAAGATTTTACCATATTTATAATCGGTAAGGAGGAGAATGAGACATGGCAAGAATTAAAGGCGGCATGAACGCTAAGAAAAAACACAATAGAGTATTAAAACTTGCAAAAGGTTATAGAGGAGCAAGAAGTAATCAGTATAGAGTAGCCAAACAGTCTGTTATGCGTGCACTGACCAGCTCCTATGCAGGTAGAAAAGAAAGAAAGCGTCAGTTCAGACAGCTCTGGATTGCACGTATCAATGCTGCAGCGAGAATGAATGGTTTATCATACAGCAAATTTATATACGGATTGAAATTAGCAGAGATCGATATGAACAGAAAGATGCTTGCTGAAATGGCAGTAAATGATGCTGATGGTTTTAAAACCTTAGCAGAAGTTGCAAAGACTAAAATTGTATAATACATGCACATTAAGCACTTCTCGGAATAGGATATCCTATAGACCGGGAGGTGTTTTTTATATGTATCAAATTATTTCGGAAAAAATTTTCCCTCTTTTTATGGGTCAGCCAGAACGCTATGCTTATGTTACCGGAAGTAAGGAATATCCGGATTTACATGGAATGATTATGCTATATCGATTTGGTAAGGGGACAGTTGTAGTAGCTGATATTGCCGGATTACCGGAGAATGGAAGTGGAGTTTACGGATTTCACATTCATGAAGGAACTTCTTGTACAGGTACAGAAACTGATCCTTTTGCAGATGCAAAGGGGCATTATACTGTGTATGGGTATGAACATCCCCAACATTTGGGAGATATGCCGGTACTGTTTGGAAATCAAGGCATAGCATGGGGCGCTTTTTATACAGAGAAGTTTTACCCTGGTGAGGTTGCAGGCAGAACAGTGATTATACATGGTATGCCAGATGACTATCATACGCAACCATCAGGTAATTCAGGAGAGAAGATAGCCTGTGGTGTAATTTACTAAAAAATTTATGCATTTTTTATATGAGTATACTTGACACATAATTTTCAGATAACTATAATAAAATTGTTATAGGTAAAACCATAATCCTCGATAGCTCAATGGTAGAGCACACGGCTGTTAACCGTGGGGTTGTAGGTTCGAGCCCTACTCGGGGAGTTGGAACTATTAACCCCAAAAGAGGATTCATAGGAAAGCGTCGTAGGTACGACGCTTTTTTAGCATAATAAGATTTACAGAAAGGTGATTGTATGAAGGTATTGACAGAACTAGAACCAAAGGGAGTTTTCTACTTTTTTGAGGAAATATGCAGAATTCCGCACGGCTCGGGAAATGTGGAACAAATCAGTGATTTTCTGGTAGAATTTGCAAAGGAGAGAAATCTGATTTATAGACAGGACGAGCTTAAGAATGTGATGATTGAGAAACCCGCATCCAAGGGATATGAACAGGAACCTGCTGTAATCCTGCAAGGTCATATGGATATGGTAGCAGTTAAGAAACCCGGATTACAAAAAGATATGAAAACAGAAGGTTTGGATGTGAGGGTTAACGGTGACAAAATCTATGCTGAAGGCACCAGCTTAGGCGGGGATGATGGAATAGCAGTTGCTTATGCGTTAGCAATATTAGCGGATGATACTTTAGCACATCCCAGGCTGGAAGTAGTGATTACCGTAGATGAAGAAATAGGAATGGATGGCGCAAGAGGAATTGATTTATCTGCACTTACCGGAAAAAGAATGTTAAATCTGGATTCTGAGGAGGAAGGTATTTTTCTTACAAGTTGTGCTGGTGGAGCCAGAGTGAATTGCCATCTTCCATTAGGCCAAGAAGAAAAGAATGGTCAAGTTTTCCGCATCAGTGTTGAAGGCTTACTAGGTGGACATTCCGGAGAAGCTATTGATAAGGAAAGAGGAAATGCCAACTGCATTTTAGGCAGGTTGATTTATAGTATCACACAAGAGATTCCAGTGAATCTGATTTCACTGGAGGGAGGACTGGCTGACAACGCCATTCCCAGACAGGCAGTAGCGGAAATAGTTATTAATCGAGATGATTATCAAAGATTACAAAAGGTTATTATAGAGAGGGAGGCAGAGATTGGAAAGGAATTAGTTGTTAAAGACCCTGATTTCCAGGTCACTGTAGTATCCGAAGGTGAAAGTAGGGTACTATGTGCAGATCAAAAATCCACTGAAATGGCTGCTGCTTTTCTTTTATCTCTACCGAATGGAGTCCAGGCTATGAGTGCTGATATAAAGGAGCTTGTAGAGACATCTCTGAATCTGGGTATCATGAAATACAGTACTGATTCCAAACAGCTTACTTGTTCCTTTTCTGTGAGAAGCTGTATGGAAAGTGCTAAACAGAATTTGATTGCAAAGTTGAAAGCCATTACCGATATTGTCCAGGGAAGTGTCACAGTAAATGGAGATTATCCAGGGTGGGCTTACCGTGCAGATTCACCTCTTCGTGATAAGATGGTTGCTTTATATGAAGAAATGTATGGCAGGAAACCAGAATTAATGGCCATACATGCTGGTTTAGAATGTGGTATACTGGCATCAAAGATTGAGAATTTAGATTGCATCTCTTTTGGTCCCAATATGGAAAATATCCATACGACAGAAGAAACATTATCAATTTCATCTACAAAACGTGTATGGGAGTATCTGATCAATCTGTTAAAAAAGAAGGGGTAAGGATTACGTATATGGGATTTGATAAGGTCAAAGTGAAACAAATCAGGGGACTGATTTTGTTTATCGCACTGATTGTTCTGCTGATTATGTATAGTGGAAGTGTATTTGGGGGATTGCAGATTTTGCTGGGTATACTCACGCCATTTATGGCAGGTGGTGCGATTGCATTTGTCCTAAATATACCACTCAGATTTATCGAGAAAAAAGTACTGAAGAGATGGAATGGGAAAGTAGCAGCAAAGGTGAAGAGACCGATATGTATTGTACTATCCATTATTTTTGTGATAGCCATCATTACCTTTGTGATTTTGACTGTAGTTCCCAAACTGAAGGAGACGTTTGTCTTATTGGGTGTGCAGGTCCCCGTCTTTGTTAAGGAAATGATGGTACAGCTGCAAAATCTGGAAGCCACCTATCCACAGCTATCAGAATGGATCAACCAGTTAGAAGCCCTGAAGGTTGACTGGAAATCTGTTTTTAGTAATGTGGGGAATTTCCTTACTACCGGCATGACCAATGTAATCAGTTCTGCTTATGTGGTAGCTACCAGTATTATTGGTGGTGTAATTAATGCGTTTATATCTATTATTTTTGCTATTTATATCCTGACACAAAAGGAAAAGTTAGGAAATCAGGGGCATCGGATTTTATCAGCTTATCTCCCTAAAAAAGCATGCACTAATTTTGAAAAAGTGTTTACTCTGCTCAACAGAAATTTCAGCCATTTCATCTCAGGTCAGTGTGTGGAAGCAGTCATTTTAGGAACCATGTTCATTATTGCTATGTCCATATTCCGCTTACCATATGCCTTTTTAATTGGTGTTCTGATTGCCTTTATGGCTTTGATTCCAATTGTAGGTGCTTTCATCGGATGTTTCGTAGGTGCCTTCCTGATCCTGATGAATGATCCCATTCAGGCAGTGTGGTTTATAGTGCTATTCCTAGTGATTCAACAGATTGAGGGAAATTTGATCTATCCCAATGTGGTAGGGGGATCAGTAGGACTTCCCTCCATCTGGGTCCTGCTGGCAGTCAGTATCGGCGGAAGTTTATTTGGTATTATGGGGATGCTCTGCTTTATTCCTTTAGTCTCTACCGGTTATGGACTGATGCGGGATAGTGTAAATGAGAGAAATGCAAAAAAAGAGCATGTGATGCAGAAAGATGAATTGAAAGAAGAGAATGTTGTAGTACAGAATTGTGTGCAAAACAGTCAGGACCAAGGTGAAATACAGGATGTAAAACAGAGATCAAGACAGAGTAGCAAGCCGAATCCTAAAAAGAATGGCGGGATAAATACAAAATAGAATGGCAGTGTGCTTGGGCAATCATAATCAAAATAAGATGTATTGCCCAATTAGTAAATTGTGTTAATTACGCCAAAAAATTCACACAAAAAACATATTAGGGGTTGATTTTATTTAAGAGACAAGGTATAATAACTTTCGTGTCACGGGGTGTGGCTCAGTTTGGTTAGAGCGCTGTCTTAGGGAGGCAGAGGTCGCAAGTTCGAATCTTGTCACTCCGATAAACAGACCCACAGGTGCTAGCAAATACTAGCTTCTGCGGGTTTTTTATTGCATCATATAACGACATCATGGAGAAGACATTATGAAAAAAATATCAGTATTTTATGACCATATTCTACAGGCGATGGAGCAGACAAACAGAACCAGGCTGGATCTTTTAAGAGAAGTGAAGGCAGAAGGAATCGATGCTTTAGAAATCAGTGCCACACACTTAAAAAAGAATTACAGACAACTGAAGGAGGAACTGAAAGAATCAGGGCTTACCATCAGCTGCATTTATGAAACCTATGATTGGGGAAAAAGAGGACTGTGGCTTTCCGCTAAGAAACAGGTAGACTTGGCAAAACAGGTAGGAGCAAGTACAATTCTGGTCATTCCGGGATTTTTATCCGAAAAAGAAGCTGCTGCACTAAATGAGAAATCAGCTTCTTATGAAGAAACAACCATTTTTATGAATGCCAATGACAAGATACAAAATATGAAAGCTGCATTGATCAAATTGGTGGCATATGCCTCCACCAAAGGTGTGTCTGTTACGTTGGAGGATTATGATGGTTATACGGCACCGTTTGCTAGAATGTATCAGTTGAAATGGTTTATGCTGAACGTGCCGGGGTTGAAGTTTACCCTGGATATGGGAAATTTCTCGTTTAGTGATGAGGATGTGAAACAGGCTTATACACTTCTTTCACAGTACATTGTGCATGTGCACTGTAAAGATAGAGCAGAGGATGCTGAGATTACAGGAACTCGCTATAATCTAGGACTGAATCCAGTCCCTTGCGGAAAAGGATATCTTCCAATAGGTGAATTGGTGAACCAGTTATCAGAAAACGGATATGATGGTTATTTGGCAATAGAGCATTTTGAAGCGCCGGACCAGGTAGCATTTATGAAAGCATCAGCAGCCTACTTAAAAGACATTTGTGAATAGAATGGTGAAATATGCAGGGCTATAATTGTATTATGATTTATAATCAAACAGGAGGTAAGCTGCTATTCTGTAAGCGGACCAAGGATCCTTACAAGGGAAAGTACAATCTGGTGGGTGGCAAGATTGAGCCGGGAGAAGAAGGCAGTCATGCTGCGTATCGGGAGCTTGAGGAAGAGACCGGTATTACAAAGAACCAGGTAACCCTGCGGCATATGATGGATTTTACTTATTACAATCAGGATTGCTATATGGAAATCTATGTAGGTAGGCTGAAGGAAGATGTTGTTTTGCGTGAAGAAAAACATCCGCTTGAATTTATGGAAGTAAAAAAAGAAGATTTTTTTTCTCTTGACAAGTTTGCGGGAGAAGGAAACATAGGTCATATGGTAGAACAGGTGAAGGATTATGGAGAAGGTAAAGAGTGTTAAGTCAATTTGTCCTGTAGCTGGCAAGTGTGGAGGCTGTAAGGGTCTGAAGACGCCTTATCAGGAGCAGTTGATACAAAAAGAAAAACTAATTAAGGAGCACTGTGGGAGCTTTGGAAACTTTGCTCCTATCATCGGCATGGAGAATCCGTATCATTATAGAAATAAAGTGCATGCTGTTTTTGGAGAGGACAGAAGACATAATCCGATTTCCGGTATTTATGAGGAAAAGACCCACAAGGTTGTACCAGTGGACTCCTGTCTGCTTGGAAATGAAAAAGCAGATCAGATCATTTTTTCTGTTAGGGGACTCTTGAAATCTTTCAAAATACGTCCTTATAATGAGGATACTGGATATGGTCTGTTACGCCATGTGTTGATTCGGACAGGCTTGTATTCCGGACAGATTATGGTGGTATTGGTGTTAGCTTCTCCCATCCTGCCCTCAAAAAACAATTTTGTGAAAGCATTGCTGAAACTACATCCGGAAATCACTACCATTGTACTCAATGTGAATGACAGGCAAACCAGTATGGTACTGGGGAAAAAAGAACATGTTCTCTATGGAAAAGGGTACATTGAGGATACACTTTGTGACAAGAAATTTACGATTTCACCCAGCTCCTTTTATCAGGTAAATCCCAAGCAGACGCAAGTTTTATATAGCAAAGCTATTGAATTTGCTGGATTGACAGGCAGAGAAGTAGTGCTGGATGCTTATTGTGGAACAGGAACCATTGGCATCATTGCCAGTGAGAAGGCCAAAGAAGTGATTGGGGTGGAGCTAAACAGTGCCGCTGTAAAGGATGCAAAGATCAATGCAAAAGCAAACGAAGTAACTAACATTACCTTTTATATGAAGGATGCCAGCCAGTTCATGGTGCAAATGGCAGAGCAGAATGCCCATGTGGATGTGGTACTGATGGATCCGCCCAGAACAGGCAGTGATGAAGTATTCTTGACTTCCTTAGTCAAGCTGAATCCGAAAAAGGTTGTCTATATCTCCTGTAATCCGGAAACTCTGGGTCGCGACCTGAAATTTCTAACCCAGAAAGGGTATCGGATGGAAAAAGGTGTTGGAGTGGACATGTTCCCTTGGACGGGGCATGTGGAATGCGTGACACTGCTCCAACGGATAGATACGTAAAACTCCTTGATTTTACGCACTTTTCGAGGCATATGGTCT
>DATERV010000170.1:0-4318 GCA_035271185.1 Lachnospiraceae bacterium
GAATGATATTGCTTGTATTCTGAATCTAAGAAATCCGAATATCGTTGTTACTGGATTTGATAGAGAAAATCTATACTACAGTGTGGAGTGTATAAAGAGAAAAGACGATTTTGTAGTTGAATATATTGAAAAACATCCGGATGACAGTGGTATCATCTACTGTGCTACTCGTAAAAAAGTAGATGTACTTCATGAACTTCTCCTAAAAAGAGGAGTTCCGATCACAAAATATCATGCCGGTATTGATAATGATACAAGAAAAAATAATCAGGATGATTTCATTTATGATCGTGCTCCAGTTATAGTTGCAACGAATGCATTTGGTATGGGAATTGATAAGTCCAATGTCCGTTATGTAATTCACTACAATATGCCTCAGAGCATGGAGAATTACTATCAAGAGGCTGGGCGCGCCGGACGAGATGGAGAACCATCACAGTGTATTCTGTTATTCTCTGCACAAGACATCATGATTAGTAAGTTCTTGTTGGAGAAAAAGGATTTTACAGAGGTAAGCTATGAGGATATTGAGCTAATTCAACAACGTGATGCAAGGCGTCTTCAGGTGATAGAAGGATATTGTAAGACTACCGGTTGTCTTCGAAACTATATACTTGAGTATTTTGGGGAGAAGATAGCAGAGCCATGTGGTAATTGTGGAAATTGCCATCGTGAGTATCACGAGGTTGATATGACCGCAGAGGCTAAATGGGTTATCAATTGCGTTGTTGAGACAAAGGGACGCTATGGACTTATTATTGTACTAGGAACATTGTTGGGAGCAAATAGAGCGCGGTTAAATGAGCTCGGGACAGTAAATTATAAATCTTATGGTGCACTTAAAGATAGCAGAGAAGCCGAGTTGAGGCTGTTAATCAGCCAGATGCTCCTTGATGGATATCTATATCAAACAGAAGATCAGTACAGTGTTTTGAGAATAGGGGATATCTCTGCCCTGAAGAATGAAAATACCCCTGTAATCATCCGAATGTATGAAGAGAAAGAGCCATCCAGAAGACCGAAGTCTAATCGGAAGAGAAGTACAGACTCTCTCACAAGTGCTGGATTTGAATTATTTGAGCAACTTCGGAAGTTACGTCTTGAGATTGCAAGAGAAGAGGCAATGCCACCATACATCATCTTTAGTGATAAAACACTTATAGATATGTGCGTAAAAATTCCCAAAAGCAAGCAGGAGATGCTAAATGTGTCCGGTGTCGGAGCTAATAAATTTGATAAGTATGGCCAGAGATTCTTAGATGAAATAAGCACTTATAAAATGGATCACCCTGACTTGGCAATTAGTATTTATGAATCTGAGGAACAGGAAACCTTTGATCGAGCTGCATACAATCGGAAAGCGCATAGACCAGAGGGGGCAGGTCGTTCTTGGAATGATGAAGAAGATGAACAGCTGAAGCAAGAGTTTGATTCTGGCATAAAAGTTTCAGATATTGCGAAGGAACATGGAAGAACTAGTGGTGCTATTCGAGCAAGGCTCAAAAAACACAGTTTAATTGAGTAAAAATAGGAACTAGAAGAAAATTACTGCTGAAACCAAATGACAATTTGAAGAGGTAAGCTAAATGGGACGAATGATTGAAACTGAACGATTGATTTTAAGGCCACTTGAGGAGTCTGATGCTTCGGATGTATTTGAATGGGTTGGAGATCCTGCTGTTAACAAGTATATGCCGTATTCTCTATATCTCGACATAGAACAGGTTAAAGAATGGATTAGACAGATTAGCGATGAAGACTATGAGTTCGGATTTATTTTAAAAGATACTGGAAAGGTTATAGGTGCAGGCAGCATTGGTTTTGATTCAGAGAGGGATGCATATGGACTAGGATATAATCTGAACAAGTCCTTTTGGAATCTGGGGTATGCCACAGAAGCAACTAAAGCAATAATCCAATGGGTTTATGATAATCTTGGAGCAAGAGAGTTTGTAGCAAATCACGCTACAGCGAACATCGCATCAGGGAATGTAATCCGCAAGTGTGGATTTCAATTTGAAAGATATGGGCAGTATTCCAGATTCGATGGCAGCGAAACATTTGATGCCACATTCTATAGAATGCATCTAGATTGATAAAAAGCAATGGATTACTAGAGATGCATGACCGGATAGAGGAGAAGAATAGTGGCTGGATTTGATTATAAGAAAATAGGATACAGATTAACGGTTGATGAAAGATATTATAATCAATTGGATATCGATGGTTTTTCTTTGATGATGAAGGATCCGTCTTTTTGATATAAGTTTTATTGGTTAGAAGCGATTGTTAAATTGATTCGATTTGGGCGAATCAGGAATTGTATCGAAGAGGAAATTCGGATACGGAGTTTTACACTATCTTAGAAAAGAATATGCAACTGGTGTATGACTCAGCAAGACGGCAGGGATATCAAGTCTGGTAGAGAGGAAGAATCAAAATGAAGGGGGATGAGTAAATGATGGACGATAAGATCTTAGAGCTACGAAACGGAATGGAAACGGCATATATTAATGGAAGCTTTTCTTCTAATTTGGCATATAAGCCACAGTTTGTTTCCAACAATCATAAGGAAGGAAAGAAAGTGCTCTCCTCCATAGAGGATGAGCTTTTGGTGTGCGACCAGTTTCAAATCAGCGTAGCTTTTATTACGATGAGTGGTATTACACCTCTTTTACAAACACTTAAGGAGCTTGAGAAAAAGGGGATTCCAGGGCAAATACTTACAACAAACTATTTGAATTTCAGTGAGCCTAAGGCTTTGGAAAAGCTGAATCGGCTTAGTAATATCACGATAAAAATGTATGATGTGGAAGTGGCGGCTGAAGGCTTCCACACCAAAGGCTATATATTTAAAAAAGAGGAGATCTACCGTATTATTATTGGTAGTTCTAATATTACAAGTGCTGCTCTAACCAGTAACCGAGAGTGGAATACAAAGGTCGTTTCTACTGAGCAAGGTGAGATGGCACAGCAAATTGTGGCGGAGTTTGAAGAACTATGGAATTCAAAGTATGCACTTTGCTTTGACGAGTTTTATGAGAATTATGAAGAGCATTATAAAATCATCAAACGTCAGCGTGAGATTGCGCGTCAAGAAGAGGTAACATCGATTCAAAAATATCGATTAAAACCAAATTCCATGCAGCTGGGCTTTATTATCAACTTAAGAAAAATTATAGAAGCAGGAGAGGAACGTGCACTACTTATTTCTGCGACAGGATGACAATATATAATTGTGACATGGTTGAAGCAAAGCCAGTAACAGCAAGGGTTTGCGGGTACATGTCCTAGTAGGCAAAAATTGAAGAAATCACAATTAGAAGCGATTTTGGAAGTGCTTTGCCATGTAATAATAAGACAATTTAATACAGAAACGATTTGGGATAGGACTGAATCAACCATATTTTAAGATTGCTTTTGAAAAGCGATTTTATAGGTTGAGTTAGTTCTATTTTTGTGCGATAAAACACAATTACTGTTGGAGCAGTGCCTAAATCGTATTTGTTAAACAGAAGGGAGGGATGTTTATTTGGATATTTTAAATGGAGCAAAGAAAGTGGTTTTTGGTTTATTGAGGTTCACTATTTGGATTCTATTGAATGGATTACAGCTGGCACTTGGAGCGATAAAGGTATTTCTTTTGCTCTTCGTATTGGTGTTCAGGTTATTCCTGATATTTGCAAAATCTGCGGCTGGGAACTAAAACGTAGGTAATTTAATCATAGGAAATGAAGATAATGTCATTTCTTTAACATTTACAGGATAGGCAAGACCTATCAGAAGGAGAGCGCATATGTATTATGAAGAACAGGGAGTATTACTTGTAGGAATTGATCATGGATTTCAGACTATGAAAACAAATCATTTTATCTACGAAAATGGAGTTACCGCACTTGGTGGAGAAGCAACACTTACAACCAATACCATGTTAGTAGAGGGTAGTTATTTTAAGGTTGGTGAAGGAAGACTGCCAATGAAAGATACCAAAACAGAAGATAACGATTATTTTCTTTTAACCCTTGCAGGAATTGCAAAGGAAATGGAGTATTACGATTTATATGCAACGGATGTTATTCTGGCGGCAGGACTTCCATTTACCAGATTTGGTCAGGAGAAAGAAGCATTTACAAAGTATCTGAAACGCAATCGAAGAATAGATTTTAACTATTGTGGCAGAAATTACGAAGCCAGAATCGTAGATGTGTATTTATATCCCCAATGTTATGCGGCAGTTGCGGACAGGCTTACGAATATGTCACCAGAGCAGCTGATTGTTGATATAGGGAGTAAAACAATTGATATTATTCATACCAAC
>DATERV010000171.1:0-32747 GCA_035271185.1 Lachnospiraceae bacterium
CTCCCAAAGTCCGGTTCCAACGGGGCTTATTAAAGTGCCACTACTCCAGTCACTGTCACTCTGAATAATTCAAAAATTCGATAGATTGGTACTTTGGAAGGATATATTCATTTTTTAATTACATTTTGCGGAAACTCAAGCGTAATTCATTGGATTACACGACAGGCACGCTCTCGCTTTGGGCCTGTTTCGTGTAAAACCAATGAATAAATATTATACATAATGAATTGCGATAGCAAGATTTAAATATCCTGCAAAGGTTACCCAGGCTAAGTACGGCAGCATGAGAATGGCAGCAGTCTTATTGATGGGGTAAAACTGCTTTATGGTAATAAAGATTAGATACCATAAAAAGACAAGCCAAGCAAATGCCAGTAAGTAAGCATCAAACCGAAAGAAAATCACAGACCAGAGCACATTCACTACTAACTGGATTAGGTAAACGGTTAATGCCGGTTTTTTATCCTCTGATGGAGACAGGTAAATCAAATAAGATGCAATTCCCATCAGGGTAAAAAGAATTGTCCATACTATGGGAAAGATAACTCCGGGTGGCGACAAGGGTGGCTTATACATCTGCATATACTGTTTCATACTATCTGCCGTCAGGATGCTTGCTAAAGCACCTGCTCCCAAGCTGATCAATAAACTCACAATCAAAGGTTCCCACTGAATACGTTTCATAGATTTCACGCTTTTTCTATTAATATATTCATGCTTTTCTTATGGCATTCCTGGTTTTCTATTACCAAACTCACTTTATCTACTTAAGGTGTATGCTTTTTACTCATTTTACAGATATAGGCATATGCTGCAAGACTTCTGTCTCTGTGTTGATGACAGGCTTACCGATAAGATATTCCTCCATAAAAGGTTGTGAATCAAAGCCATATTTATTACTGCTTTCTATTTTTCTAATAAAATTGAACCACGACTGACCATTTATCCTATATGGTACTTTTTTAGTTAAATACAATCCCCCGCTAAAAGGTTCCTTGGCAATTTTATCATCCCTAATCTCTATACCTTCAGGTATTTTCACACACATCTTATAAAAGAAATCAGGCTTACCAATTTTTTCAAAATTATAATAAGAAAACACTCTTGTATCTTCATCTTCAAGGTTAATTTTTTGCTCTTTTATCCAGCTAAAAAGATACTTTCTGGCTGTCGTTTCAGCATTTTTCCCGTGTGATGTATAAGTGGCCACCGTAAATGGAGCTATGTTCTCTTCATATATGCCCTGCCCATCTATTTCCGTTTCCTGCTCGGCTTTCAGTTTTACAGGCATATACAGATCAACTCCGCCGAGATGTTCTAACTTCTCATCAAACCCTAAGTGTTCTTCCAGCCACTGGGATTCGCCATATACATACTTACTGTGTTCCATCCACTCCATAAATCTCTTCCAACCCTTCATGATTTCCTCGCCCAGGTCATCTGCCGGCTCAATGGAAACCACTGCGTAAAGACCACCCTTTAAAGTTTTGGTCCTTACTTTTTCATCCTGAAATTGAAAATCATTGGGTATGGTGACGCATACCTCATAACCATACTCATCAGCTGCAGGGTCTGAATCCGGTGCGTTATACCCAAAAATACGGTAACCGCCGTTGTCAATATCCAGCTTATTCTTCAGTACCCACTCCTGCAACACACAAAAAGCCCCGTTTTCCGGATTTTTCCCATAATAACAATAGTAAGCTACACGCATATCACCCAGTTCATTCATAATCTTGATTTCTGGATATTTTTCCAACATTTCACTCTCTTCTTCCTCAAAATACTTTTCCATCACATTAATCCTTTCAAATTTAAAATTATATATTTTTTTACTGTAATTACTTGGAGTAAATCCGGTGATTCTCTTAAAAATCCTGGAAAACCCATCTGGGCTTTCATAGGAATACTTTAAGGCAACATCAATGACCTTACTGCCTGCAGCCTTTAAATCCTCGGCTGCTTTACTGATCCTGCGACTGATTAAATATTCCTTTGCTCCGATTCCAATGATAGCAAAGAACAATCTGTAGAAATTGGAGACTGACATATAAGCTTCCTTTGCAATGTCTGCTGCACAGATCTCATTCTGCAGATTGTCTTCCATGAAATTGATGGATTTCTGGATTCTTTCATAGTAATTCACCTTCATATCCTCCTTCTCTCGAGATAATGTGAGTATAGCATTCTATCATTCTGGATTCCCGACTTTTTTTCCAATTATTTACCGGTATCATTTATAATATGTTTGAACTTGCCGCTTCTCTGATGCTGCATTGGTACATCCTCTGATAAGGTAACTGTAACCTCGTGTATCCCCTGGGTACGTAAGAAAGACACTAAAGCCTGTTCTGCTTTATGAAAAGCATCCTCACGGGGTATACCTTCTATAGGTTCAATCCGCATTTCAACATGATTCTCCTTCTTCACTACAATCTGAAACCTTCTAAGTTCATGTACTTCCTTCAATATGGCATAAAGAGCCAATGGAGCAACCTTGATTTCCTGACAGCCTTCCCAAAAACTTGCCACATCATCTGTCCGGCCTTCCAGCTCCAACCAGGGAGAAGGATTACCGCAGGCACAGGGAGTATGATGCATAATGACCCGGTCCGTCAACTCATATCTGATATAGGGCTGTGTATAGTTAAAGAAATTGGTAAGCAGAACCTTATCCGACCGAACCCCATCAGGTACAGGCCGGTTTTTCTCATCAACTGGCTCAATCAACACCCAGTCTTCATTTACATGAAAATGTCTCTCCCTACACTCACAAGCTATCGTCCCACCTTCCGTACAGGAATAGGCTGTCTGTACATAACAATGGAAGGCTTGGGAAAGTCTTTCTCTAAGACTATCTGAAAGGTATTCTCCTCCTGTCATAATAATTACAGGTGAAATATGTAATCTGTCGGATTTTACCTCATCTATCAGCAATTCCAGATTGGAAGGATATCCTCCTAACATGGTTGGCTGGAATGTATTTAGCTGCTCCACGATCTGATTTATTGGCAGTAGGGCACTGGTAACTGCCAGCTTCTTTTTCTTCCATGGCATGGCAAGAAGCCTGGAGCGAACAGAACTATTGCTCAAATAGAACCCGCTGGTAGCAAAAACACCAATGATTTTTCTACCTTTACGGATAAAGGCAGACATATCCTCCTTACGTGCAAAAGAACGTGTCGCGCTAATTCCTCCCATTACATTATTGGCAGTGGTATCACATAAAGCAACCAGTGGATTTCCGGTGGAGCCGGAAGTGGTAAATATTAAGTACTTTCCATTCATTTTTCTACCGACATGGTCCATATCTTCCATGAACTGCTTGACATACTGAAGCGTAATGGTAGAATCGGTAATCCATTCGGAAAAACAATTCATTAACTCTATCTTATTTACCGGTGGTAAATCAGTAAGGGTAAAATTGTCCGGCAAACCCTGATACAATCTTGCATAATAGGGGCTATTCTCCCTGGCGAATTGAACCAGCTCACGAAGTCTTTTTTCCTGTACTCCCTTTCTTTCTTCCTCCCCCATTTTGACATAATCCTTGCACAACTTCATGACTCTGAACAAACCTATTTTGTTCATTTATTTTCCTCCTTACACACACCCTTTAACATCAGTTCCAAGTACTCTTTCATCTCCATTTTAATCATTTCTGCATTTGCAAAAAATAAATCCGGATTTTCCTGATAGATGATCAGGTATTTCCGTATCACTGCATTCACATAAAGAAGCAATCCTTCCATGACTCTCTGCTTTTCTGGATTTTTCAATGGCAGGGTGGAAACTGCAGTACGCATTTTGAACATGGACTGTATCTGAATTATCTTTTTATATTCCCCCACAACCTGCCTAATTCCCTCAGCTACCTCTCTTGCATTCTCACGAGATGCCATATTTACAAAATGCATTTCATGGGGGTGTATTTTACAAAGCAGGATCTTTGCGTCCATGAATGCAAACAGAATCTCATAGAATCCACCTTCATGAGCCACAGTCTGTTGCTCCATAAGCCTCTTTAGTGCTTTGTCCAGACAATATATGTAAAACTCCTTTTTAGAACCAAAGTAATGAAACAACAACCCTTTGGATATTCCGCAAGCCTTCGTTATGGCATCTGTACTCACATCCTGATAAGCTTTTGTGGAAAACTCCTGAATTCCTGTACTCACAATTTTTTGCTGTTTCTCAACCGACTGTTTTTCAAATACTTCTAGCGACATATTTCCTCCTTGTTGACTGTACAGTCAATTTATTATAATAATAAACCGTATTGACTCATAAGTCAATACGGTTTATCGATTAACTACTCATGTAAATCTCTTCTAACTAATCTCTTTCATTTACCACACTAAACTGCCTATCACAGCTTTTCTATACGATTTGGATGGTTCCTTTCATCTCCTGTTCTTCTATACCATGCACCCTGTGCGAAATAGATATCACGGTTCTACTTTCTGATGCTTTATCCAAAGCCTTCAGGACTTTTAATTCTGTTTCGGAATCCAGATTGGCTGTGATTTCATCCAGCAGCAAGATAGGGGGATTCTTTACCACTGCTCTTGCTATGGAAAGCAGCTGCATCTGTCCCTGTGAAAAAAGTGCAGGGGTACAATCGGTATCATATCCTTTTTCCATCTGGCTTATTGTTTCCCATAACCCTACCATCCTTAGGGCATTTTCCACCTGTTTGTCACTGATTGTCTTATCTTTTAACGTGACCTGTTCCTTAATGGTTCCGGAAATCATATGAAAGCTCTGCTCAACATATCCAATCAGACAGGCTCTTTCCTGATCTGTCATCTGACTGGCACTGACTCCAAAGATACTCACTGTTCCGCTCCAGGGCGTATAAAGTCCGAGGATAAGTTTGAATGTAGTACTTTTACCAATTCCGGTGCGCCCCATTAGAGTTACATTTTCTCCGTCACTCACCTGAAAGCTGTACCCATCCAGAATCTCCTGATTTTTTTCATATCCAAAATATACATTCTCAAAAGATACTGCAGGTAAAACTTTAGTGAATGACACTTTGGTAGGTACATAGCGTTCCTCTTCCTGTAAAAACTCATTCACACGACTGATTCCGGCAACTGCTGACTGGATATTCTGGATTTCCATCCCAATACTTTCTATTGGCTCAAACACCTTACTGATATAGCTGATAACCGCAACTGCTGTTCCCACTGAAATTCCGAACAACTGCATCATACCGCTTCCCATAGTTGCACATACCATCATGACAGCTACCACCACGGCGCTCACTGTTATGACAACAGGTGAGTAGATGGCATCATAAAAATTGGATTTTTCCATGGATTGAAAGCCATCTTCAATATATTTCGTATATTTCCTTTTAAAAAAACCTTCTGCATGATAAGTTTGAATCATTTGAAAATTACTGATGGTTTCCGGAATATGATTATTGGCTCTTGCTACTGCCATCCTGTTCTGTTTCTGTGCTTTCAACATCTTTTTCTGTATAAAGAAAGACATCAGAAAAAGAAGCGGGAGCACAATCAGCATCAGAATACCAAGCCCCCTGCTTTTAATAAAAATAATGACCAGAATACTCAGAACTTTACAGATATCTGCTGCTAAACTGATGACACCCGAAGTAAACAAGTTCTCTACTGTATCTACATCATTCACAAATCGGGAGGTTACCATACCGGTCTCATTCTCCACAAAGAAGGCGGCCGGTAAACGAATCAATTTTCTGCTCATTTCTTTTCTCAAACCATGTGTTACCTTTTGTCCGAAAATGGTGATCATGCCTTCCTTACAACAATCCAATGTACCAGCCGCAATCAGCAAGATGACATATATGACAATCAGCATACCTGAAATATCCGTTCCCTGAGTGAGGTTATTTACGATTCTTTCCAATACCAATGGAGGCAGTATCCCTACAACAATAGAGCTGATAATCACGAACGCTAATCCGATGGTAAAAAGGACATATTTCTTTCCCACAACACTTACTACCGATAATATACTATGCTTCATGCCTGTCACCTCCCATCTGCAATTGATAAAGCTGTCTGTAATCAGAATACTGTTCCATCAGCTGCTTATGGTCTGCCACATGAATCAAGCCTTTTTCCATCCAAAATACTTGAGAAAGTTCAGGAAAAACTGATAACCTATGAGAAATCAAAAATACAATGCTATCCTTTGCAAATTCCTTTAAATTTACAATAATTTCTTTTTCTGTTCTCTGGTCCACTGCGGAAAATGGATCATCCAGAATGATAATCGGTCTTCTGTGATACAAAGATCTGGCCAGTTCGATTCTGGTCTGCTGTCCGCCGGAAAGGCGTACCCCGCCGTCTCCAATCAAGGTATGTATGTCTGATGGCATCTGCCTGATTTCCTCCTCTATACATACTGCTCTCAGATATGGCCATACATCCCCATCTTCACCTAATAAAATATTATCTTCAATAGTGGAACTCAGCAGCTGGGGCTGATGTCCCATATAACCCACAACACCCCTGTTTTCATTCCGGTAGAGTGCCTTCAGTTCCTGATTACCAAAGCTAAGGACTCCTTCATACTCCAGTTCCCCTAAAAACAGCTTACCAAATGTAGTCTTTCCGCAAGCTACAGGTCCTGTAATTCCAATCATTTCACCGGGTTTTGCCTTGAAAGCAACATGCTCAAAAAGGTACTCACCCTTCAGTCCATCTTCTTCTGCATATCGAAATGCCAACTCATGAGCAGTCAGTGGAGCCGGCTTTACTGTATTTTGCCAATTCGTCTCCTGTTCTCTTACCATAAAGGGCCGGATTCTCTTCCATGATACCGATGCTTTCTGCACAGCATTAAACAATTTTGCTGCTTTGGATGATTTGGTGGCCAGTTTGGTAAAGCAGGACAGAAAGGTTGTAAATGCAGCAATATTCCAGACAGTCCATCCTCTTCCCAGTACATTGGCTACTCCAAACAACAAAATGAATACCACACTCATCATAGAAATGATTCGATACAGTGGTTGCATGGCGTTTTCCCAGATATTTGCCCAAATAGCCTTTTTTTCGTAATCCACAAGATGCTGGTCATACAGCTCATTTTGGTGCTGCTCCTGTCCAAAAACCCTGTAAGTAATGGCGTTTGAAACCCTGTCCATGGTTGCACTATTTAGTTTTCCGGCACTTTCTTTATAAGCAGACACATTCTTTGTCACCTTTTTCTTGAGCTTTTCTGCAATCACATATGCAATAGGAGGGAACAGTGCAGACAGCAAAGCCAGACGCCAGTCGTAATATAGTAGCATCCCCATATAGGCAATCATGACCACGCCGGTATCAAATATTTCGGTAGTAAACTTACGCATGCCCTCACTGCATAAATTGATATCCGAAACTGCTTTGGTCATTAGATTTCCTGTGCCTTCTGCCTCCAGTTCCAACTTGCTTTTCTGTAGGATTCCACTATATAGAATTTGTTTCATATCACGGTTCACGTGATTGGCAAACTTCCTCACATAAAGCCGTTTCATATATCTGACCAGTTGGACAAACAAAATAACCACTACATATAGAATGGCAAGGAAAACCATATCCTGAAATTGTTTCCTGCCCTGTATAATATCAAAAAGTCTTTGTACAAGCTGGCCTTCAAACCAGGGGCCTGCCACCATACCCACATTGTAAGTAATACCGGAAATTGTCACAATCAGCAGGACCCACTTCTCCTGTCGAAAGTAAAAGCCAATTTTTCCCGGATTCCTGATATAAGCTCTTTTTGCTATACTTGAAGCTTCCATCTCTCTGGTTGCATTTTTCCCTGCTTCCATATTTGCTTTATTATCCACCATCGCTTTTTTCTCCATTCAATCTACAATTACAATACATAAAAATATGATGTAGTATCAACTAAATAGATGATACTACATCTTTTATTCTTCTACAAATCTATATTATGACTATTTTCCAGCTTTTTCTGCTTTTAGCTAGAATCAAATATTTTACACTTTTTCTTAAAGGAATTTATGGCTTTTGTTTCGCTTATAAATAATCATTTATAATGTCATTTTCCATATACATAAGTGGGCAGTCCCTATATGGACAAAATTACGCCTTTTTTATATTCTAACAAGCCTTTTTTTCCATCAGTGCATGGACTACTTTACTCTATGGACACAATTTGATAAAAAGCTTAATTATTTTTCCATATGGCGAATCGTATAATGTTCTGATGGAAAATGAGACTTTTTCTACATCGCTATTGAGATAATGTGAACCAGAGCATGTGAACCAGCGCATGTGAACTGAGTAAGCATCCAACAATTACTACTGTTTGTTTATACCTTAAAGTAGTTCTGAATAATTTGCTGGATTTCATTGGAATTGAGAGGAATTGTCTGTGTTTCATAGGTTGTAATCAGATTGATAGAAGGGAGAATGTTGTTATCTCCATAAACCTTTAGTTTGTTAAATGCATTATTTCGGTAAACAGAATGATCCATCATGCCAAAATGCTCCCAATAATAGATTCGATGATTCTGTGGATGGCAGATTGTGAAATCAGAATATATTTCTATCTCAGGTAGACATAGTTGGCATTCGTACCTATAAGGTATTTCGTTGTTAAATAAAGCGTTAGCGATGATTACTTCTGATTTTGATCTGACATAATGACCGGCAAGAGTCTTGTGTATGAGATGTTCCGGATGACTGGTATTGGTAGCATAATCTGCATTTGCCCAATCTGCAGACTTATTTTGAAATGATTGAAGATGGGAGTTTATAAGTTCCTGGTAACGTGAGCAATTCTCTATGAGCATTGCTGATTTAACCCTACGTTTGTCATAGCGATTGATGCACTGTTCAAGCAGTTTATACTCCCAAAGCAAATCATCTAATTCTAATATATACAAATATTTAGCTGCTAAAGCTTCTGCAAGCTGTCGGTCTTCTTTAGGAATATAGACTATCTCTTTGCCATTACTTTGCATCCATTTCGTATACTTTCCATTCTTGATACATAGCAGCTTTCCTTCAGGTAATTCTTCGATTTCTAGTTTTAATGACTGAACTTGTTTCAAAACATGATCGCGTTCCTGTAATAATTTAATATAAAGTATGGGGAATTGCAAACTAAACGTGGCGAATACCTCCTTGACAAATATGAATTGAATCGATAGATTGTTACAAGATTTGTACCATTAATTTACCGTATTCATTTCTTTCTGTCAATCTTTTATCCACCAATGCTACAATCTCGTTATTTTACGATGTAATATAGACACGCTGACATTCTTTAGTATAGCTACCTAATGTGTGTACTACTATAACTTACTAATATCGTTTTGCTTTTGTAGAAATTCTATAAATCTTCTGGCAGATAAAGGCATTGTCTCCCAATTTCTCCAGCCAATTGCTACTTTTCTTTCTGCTTTTTCCATAATGGGTTTTATATGAAGTCCAGTTTCAAACCCCTCCACTACCATGCGGTACATCATGGAAACACCAAGACCCTTACGCACCATAGCCAGAATAGAATAATCGTCATATACCTTATACTCAATATCCGGTTTCAAACCTGCTTTGGCAAAAGCCTCCATGGGCAGGCTATACTCTCCTTCATCTAATAAAATGAATGGCTCCTTTGCTAAATCACTTAGTGCAATCTGCTCTTTTGAAGCAAGCGGGTGAGAAAGAGGAAGTACAGCCATCATTTCATCCTGATATAATACAGCTAATTCAATATCTGATACTGCATCTGCATTGACAAATCCAAATTCTATGCTGCCATCCTTAATCCACTTTTCAATGCTGGTGTACTCACCCTGTAAAAGCACGAAATTCACAGAGGGATACTTTTCTTTGAACTTCTTCATCAATCCTGGCAGGATGTTCCTACTGACACTGGTAAAGGTGCCGATTCGTATGGTACTATTCTTCAGTCCCAGCATCTCCTGCTTTTTTTGCTCTAATGAGGCTTCGGCATTGGCAATTTCCTGTATGTATGGTAAATATTGTTCTCCATCCTGAGTCAGGGTAATGCCATCCTTTTTGCGATTCACAAGTATGGTGCCGCACTCCTGCTCTAAGGACTTTACTGTTTGACTCACTGCGCTCTGGGAATATTTCAAATAAGCGGCTGCTTTCGTGAAGCTTTCCATTTCTATGACCTTACAGAAAATATCATATTTTGAATTCATCTTCATTCACCATCCTATGTCAAGATTATGATCATTGTATCATCATATTTACTTATGTTTTCATAATAAACATTAATTTTACTAATGTAAATGAGTTTGTTATAATAGGTACGAAATTTGAATCATACAGTCATAAATTGAAAGCGAGTACATTGAATCCTAATCACATGAAAACAGACAAGATAAAATCAAATAAAGTAAAATTACACTTTTATGATAGAAAAGTTTTCTATCAAGGTATGCGGGACGGCATTCCCATTGGCCTGGGCTACCTAGCTGTTGCTTTTTCTTTAGGGATTGCTGCCCGAGATGCAGGCCTTACTCCCTTTCAGGGTTTTCTGGCAAGCTTACTTAACAATGCTTCTGCCGGTGAATATGCAGGATTTTCCATTATAGCAACTGACGCGGCTTACATTGAGATTGTATTAGTTACCCTGATTGCCAATGCCAGATATTTATTGATGAGCTGTGCCCTCAGCCAAAGAATGGCTCCCGGTACCCCATTGATTCACAGACTCTTGATTGGATATGATGTTACCGATGAATTATTTGGGATTACAATAGCCCGTCCGGGGTATATCAATCCCTTTTATACATACGGCGCCATACTGATTGCCACTCCTTGCTGGGCAACAGGTACGGCTTTAGGTATTCTGGCAGGAAATCTCCTTCCGGCACGTGCCACAAGTGCCCTTAGTGTAGCTCTATATGGTATGTTTTTGGCAATTATCATTCCTCCGGCAAAGAAAAGCAAAATAATAGCAGCCCTTGTCACACTTTGCTTTATATTAAGCTACGGTGCAACAAAGCTGCCGGTTATTTCTTCCTTATCAGGTGGTACCAGAACCATATTACTTACTGTATTCATATCAGCAGCAGCTGCTATTCTGTTTCCGGTAAAACAAACCAAGGAGGATACGAATGCATAACAACTACATCTATATTGCTATCATGTTTGGGGTTACCTATGCAATCAGGGTATTGCCCCTCACATTGATTAGAAAACCCATTAAAAATCGCTTTTTACAATCCTTTTTATATTATGTACCTTATGTAACACTGTCGGTTATGACGTTTCCTGCAATCCTTACTGCAACCCAGAGTCCCCTTTCAGGAGCTATTGCCCTAATCATCGGTATTCTGGCTGCATGGTTTGGTGCAAGTTTATTTCAGGTTTCTGCATCCTGCTGCGCAGTGGTACTACTTGTAGAATTTTTTATGTAAGGCTGTACAAAATAAGGTATCGCAATTAAGCGTTTATTTCATTTTCCAGCATCTGCATAATATAGGTTAAACTATCTTCCTTTACCGTGGGCATAAATGCCATATATCTGCACTTCTTACATTCTACACCATCCAGTATAAAGGTATACCCCATTGAACATCTGGGATTGCAGTCATCAGGATTTATTAGACGCTTACAAACGGAAGCCTTGATGATTTCTTTTTTTATCTTATCAGGGAAAGTGTTGAGAAGATTCTGGTATTTACCCACATTGTTTGCATAGACACGGATCTTCACCCCATTTTTTCGACATACAAAATTAGCCAATGTACGTTTGGGATTACTTAACAAATAGGAAATCACATACCCACTTTTAGCAGACTTCACTTCGCATTTACAATTATTCTGCGCAAGGAACTCATGAATCTCCAAAATAGGTTTCTGATCCATTACATCTACTGATTCCAAAAACATTCTAAAACTATCATCCATCTTAATACCCCTTTCACCTCTTCTTATCATTGGCATCAAAAAAAAGCCAATATGCTACCTAACTATAGTAGCACATTGGCTTTTTATTTACTATTAATTATTATACAATTTATGGAAAAACAACTACTAAAAGCATTTTGAAATCTTCCTGTGCATAAACAGCATGGGGAATCTTAGCAGGCATAACCAATGTCTGTCCCGCCTCACACAGATACTCTTTGTCACCCACAATAAACTTTCCTACTCCTTCTAATACGGTAACCATAGCATCCCCATCAGAATCATGCTTTCCTATTTCTTCTCCTTTGGAGAACGAAAAGATGGTAATACTGATTGCCTCATTCTGTGCCAGGGTCTTACTGATTACCTGCCCCTTTTGAGTCTGTACCGTATCTGCTAAAGATAAAACTGTTTCATGATCAATGTTTTTTATAAATCCCATTCTAAACCTCCACTATGCTTCTTCTATTGCCGCTACCGGACAGCTGTTCATACCTTCCTTTGCTGCATCTTCCAGACTGGGATCTACATCCTCTTCCTTTGCGTGAGCCAAACCATCGTCACCCATTTCATATACATCAGGGCAAAGAGAATTACATAACCCACAGCCAATACAATTGTCATTTACTAAATATTTCATAACACTGTCTCCTTTCATTCTACCTGTTGATTTAGCCAATGTAAATACTTGCTCTGCACATTATTTTCTTCTGCTTCTCTTTCAATCTTACGTGTTTCGTCATTCACATATTCCAGTGTTTTCTTATCTAGGGCACGTTCTGCGTAGGTGTACGCTACAGAATCTTCCTTATCAATGTGTCGGGTGAGTAGATTTGCATATCCTGCTGCATTTGAAATGATATTTAGTTTTTCCATCACTGAAGGGTTTTCATCATACCTGTTCAATGCATGTTCCAATTCAGTCATATGAAATCTTCCCAAATCATGTTCTACCAGCATCCCGTTCTGTATCAGCTTTTCGGCAATTGTACCCAGCTGTTCTAACATGACACGAAACAGTACTTTTTCTTCTTTCCCATGATGATGCTTATCCGCATAATTCCTGCCAAATTCAATATACTCACGAAATTCGGCCGTATTTATCTCCTGGCCATCTAAAATATCACAACATTTCTTCTTTAATACTCTTGTAAATTTTAAAATATTTTCATGTTCTTTTACCAGGATATCAATACCGTACATCTAAACCACCTTTCTCAGTTCATAAGTCTGATCCGCTGTTTTCCCAATTGTAAAACCACTTTGGGAAAGCAACCCCGTAATCAGATTTTCCCTGATTCTACTATAATTTTCTACATCACCACCTATGCTTTCCCAATAGGGCTTGTGTATATCCTTTGTCTGAATCCATACCAAAATATCTTCTGATTCCTGAATGATTTCATTGACTCCGTCGCAAGGCATTCCATTTAACAATAGGAGTCTGATTAATTTGGGTAACCATGAAAGCAAATCTATTTTCAACCAGGGAAACCCTCTCCTGTAACCAACCGTGAATATTTCCTTCTTCGATGATATCCTTAAGCTCTCCTTCTTCCAACACGCCAAAGCGTCGGTCAAGCTGACAGGAAAGTGTGGTATCCTTATCCTTCTCATAGTCTCTTAAAATAGTCCTTTGCAGTAGATCCTGAAACCGGATTTTATTAAATAGCCATGTGTGAATTGGTCCTAAAGTAAAGCTCATACAACCTCCTGCTAATTATCCTAAAATTTTCTTCAAATCTTCTTCTGGTGTACTGATCGGAGAAATGTGATAGTTTTCTACCAGAAAACTCAAAACATTGGGGGAGATAAAAGCAGGGAGTGTGGGTCCTAAATAAATATCTTTGATTCCCAAATGAAGCAATGTGAGTAAAATACATACCGCTTTCTGCTCATACCAGGACAGAACCATGGACAAGGGCAGGTCATTTACACTACACTCAAAGGCCTTTGATAATGCAATAGCAACCTGAATGGCACTATATGCATCATTACACTGTCCCATATCCATAATGCGGGGTAATCCTCCGATTTCACCCAAATCAAGATCATTAAATCGATATTTTCCACAAGCAAGAGTCAGAATGATGGAATCCTTTGGAGCCTGCTTTACAAATTCTGTGTAATAATTTCTCCCAACCTTAGCACCATCACAACCACCTACCAAAAAGAAATGACTGATGGCTCCTGCTTTTACTGCTTCGATTACCTTATCTGCCACACCTAAAACAGAACCATGACCAAATCCTGTTGTTACTTCCTTCCCACCATTAATTCCGGGTACAAGAGTATCTTCTCCATATCCACCCAATTCCAGTGCCTTCTCAATAACAGGTGTAAAATCCTTATCGTCATGAATATGAACCATTTCAGGATAAGAAACCACTTCGGTGGTAAAAACTCTGTCTGCATAACTCTCCTTTACCGGCATGAGACAGTTGGTAGTAAATAAAATAGGCGCCGGTAAATTGTCAAACTCCTTCTGTTGGTTCTGCCATGCAGTACCAAAGTTGCCTTTCAGGTGGGAATACTTTTTCAGTTCAGGATAGCCATGTGCAGGAAGCATCTCTCCGTGAGTGTAAATATTGATACCCTTACCTTCCGTCTGTTCCAGCAAAAGCTTTAAATCCTTTAAATCATGACCGGTAATCACTATAAAGGGTCCCTTCTCAATTGTTAAGGAAACTTTTGTGGGAACAGGCATACCATAACTCTCAGTATTAGCTTTGTCCAACAATGCCATACACTTTAAATTCACTTCCCCAACTTCTAAAACAACTGGTAATAAATCGTTCATTTCTATATCAAAACTAATAACAGACAAAGCTTTGTAAAAGAAGTAATTCACATCTTCATCCGTAAACCCAAGTACCAATGCATGATATGCATATGCTGCCATACCTCTGATTCCAAACAATATGAGGGATTTCAATGAGCGGATATCTTCGTTGGCATTCCACAAGTCTTCCATGTTATATTCATCTGTATTTCCACAATGAGAAGTGTAGCTTCCACAGTTAGGAACAACTTTATTTTTCTCTGCTCTCACCTTTTGTATCATTTCCGTTAATGTATTATCATTAAAGTTTACATTGGTAACAGTAGTAAAAAGACCTTCTATAATAATTCTGGTTGTCTCTTGAGATTGCTTTTCATTTCCGCATGCCTTTACTAAACCAATTATTGCACCTGTCAGCTCATCCTGAAGTTTTGCTGTATCTGCACTCTTACCACATACCCCTGCACTACCTGTACAACCTACACAACCTACGGTTTGTTCACACTGATAACAAAACATTTTGTTTTCCATAATAAAGTCTCCTTTTATTTTAAAAATATGAGTATTAATATGTTTTATGAAATTTCACAGTCTCTTATTGACTTGATGATGTAAGTATATTATTATTTTTGCATAAAGTATGTTGTTTAAACAACGGTATAGGAGAAAATATGAATTATTCTTTTTTAGCAAATACCATTCTATTCAGAGGAACTTCCAGTCAGGAAATTGAACACATGTTAAATTGCTTTCATGCAGATGTGAAAGAGTATAAGAAAGATACCTTCATTTATCATACCGGAGATATCATAGATTCCATTGGGTTGATTCTAGCCGGTAGCGTGAATATTGAGATTGATGATATCTGGGGTAATAAAAGTATCTTAGATCATATAGAATGCGGACAGATATTTTCTGAGACTTATGCCATGGTCCCCGGGGAACCGCTCCTGGTAAATGTAGTTGCTACCGGGAACTGCCAGATTCTATTTTTAAATGTCTCAGCCTTTCTGAATACTTGTTCAAATACCTGTCCTTATCATAGTAAAATAATTCATAACCTGGTAACCACAATTGCACAAAAAAACTTAAATCTTTCCAGACGAATTTTTTACACCTCATCCAAGTCCATAAGAGGCAGGCTCATCTCTTATTTGTCACAACAGGTAAAGCAACATGGAAGTTATCAGTTCACCATTCCTTTTAACCGCCAGCAGCTTGCTGATTATCTGGGTGTCGATAGAAGTGCGCTATCAAATGAACTCTCAAAAATGAAAAAAGAAGGTATTCTTTCTTTTAAAAAGAATACCTTCCATGTCATAACCCCTAATCAGTCCTATTTCTTCCATAATCCATGAAGGTTACAGTAAGCATAAGCTGCAACAAACTCATCACCTTCTGATAATAAAAACGCAGCCTTAGGCTCATCGAAAGGCTTAAGTTGCTTCATTTGACAGCCATCTTTAGTTTCAATGGCAATCCATTCAATATAATGAGCTTCAACCATGGGATGAATCACTTCCCCTACAGTAACTGATACGCAGTTACCATCCACATTTACTACAGGTACGTGTTTCTCTACTGCTGCATCCACAGATCCAGGTACCAGTTCTTTCATATTCTTTCCACAGCAAATGGTGGGTACGGCTGTATCATTGAGCATTAATATAACTTTACCACAAGTTTCACATACATAAAATTTAAGTTTCATCCGATATCCTCCTATATAATCCTTCTATTCAATTATAGTATAAATAGGAACTATTCCTATTATGAATATTATACTACCATTATTATTATGTATCCACAAGGTAATTTATTCAATTACACACATTCTTAACACGATGGTGTAATCTACAATAATTCTTTAGTCAAAAACATCTCCATTGGTTGCTCATATTTAGGGATATTGATGATCAATCCTCCTGCATCCTGATATCCAAGCTTTCTATAAAAATGCTGTGCATTTTCGTCCACCTGAGTAGAGGTCATAATCATATCATATCCAAGAGATATCATTTCTTTTTCCCAATGTTCCATTAAGGCTCTTCCATATCCTTTTTTCTGATAATCCCAGTCTACAAAAAGCATGTTACAGAAGGGAGTATTGTCCCAAAAAAGGTTATATCTGAGCAATCCTGCGGGAGTACCATTTTCCAGCAAGACATATCCCATTTTATCTCTTACTTTTCTTTGAAATTCAGGCCTTGCTAAATGCCGATCCAGCTTAAACCAAAATTCCTCGTCTTCTGCCTGTATATATCTGATTTCTATCATCTTATACCTCCGTAATTACGATTATCACTTTTTCATTTTGTATATGTATTCAATGCAAAAATATTAATATATTTAAATCAATAAAGCAAGTAATCTAACAAGAATTTTTATAGAATGCACAAATAACTGAATAAAAGGGAATACGCCTGTCAATCCGATTGATTGGCAAGCGTATGGGAAAGAATAAATAATATGAAAATAGGATAATAATCTATCCAATGGAAACGGCTATTGACACATTCGTTAGGGAAGAATTCAGATCTCTGTCCCCCGAAACATGGAATACAGGAATCCCTAACTTATTAAAATGAACACGATGCATTCCGGTACACCTGATACCCATTTGAGCAAGTTTCACTTCTCCGTGATACAAAATCATAACATCACCGTTATAATCTTTAAAAAAGGAATTATGTCCAGGTCCATATACATCCTTTAAGGAATAGTAAGACAAAACAGGTGTGGTCGCCTTTTTCCAGGCATTGGCATCCAGATAATCACCACCAATCGGAATACTCAATAATCCCAAAGCATAAGTATATCCATTTGCTGCTCCACCGGAATAAGTGATATAAATCATATCATTGGTCACCAAAGGGTAAGGTCCTTCGTTGTTGATGGTTCCCTGAATGCTTTCCCAGCCATAGAGTGGTCGTGACAACAAAACCGGGTCACTGATAAGCACGGAAGGATTCCTTTCATCTGTAGTGGCTATATATAACATAGAACCGCTATCCAACGGTGTTCCTATATTTTTGCGGTAAGACCATACCAGACACGAAACCCCACCAGCTTTAAAGTAAGTCATATCCAATGTGATTCCATCTTCTGCAAGATAGGAACCATCTTTCTTTTTGACACGGATTGGGGACTCCCAATCCTCAGCCTTCATAATGTCTCCGCCCTTTCTTAGTTTCATCATATGACACTGCGGCCCCCATTTTCTGGGTCCAACAGCAAATATAATATAGAGTTCTTCTCCAATCAAATGAAACTCTGGCGCCCAGAAGGTCTGAATGAACTGATTTTCTTCATCTACATCAAGAATCTTACTTTCATAAAAGCCCGGTTCAAAGAGTTGCGCTTTTGTGTCAGCCTGACGTACAAAGATTCCGATATCATCCACATTATCATTCGTTGCCAAATAATAATATCTGTTGTCGAAAGGTAAGATTACCGGATCCGCATAGCCCTTTACTAAAGGAAATTGAAAAAAATCCTGCACAACCTTTCCCTTTATGTTATATGTACCCTGTTTGGTAAAATCTATTTTGGAACAGTCCCACTCTACTTGCTTTTCAGCAATAGAACCATCGGAATATACAGCTGTTGCTTTGATATCCATTAACTTCTCAAGAGAAGAAATCTGGATACTTTTCGGTAATTGGATTTCTGTATTATGTAAAGGCAACCAGCGATTCTTAATGGCAAGAAGGGTCTTCGCATCTACAGAAATACAATTACCCGGAATAATATTACTTATATTACCATCTGCAAAGTTTGCTGTTTCTTCTATGGATTTTACATGTGCAACTATATCTGCCTCCGGAAAATCATCATTTAATTCCACCAATCCCCAGTCATGAAAATCAATTAAGTCCTTGGATGACCAAAATAACACTTTTCCCTTAGTTTCTTCCTCATTGCCCTGTTTATCCACTCTTACAGCAGTAATCCCAAATTCTCCTGATTTTGTCCGAAATAGATAGGGATTCTTTAAACCCTTTTCCTGAATCACATCCTGTTCATCCACTTTAGCCAGCGCAAATAAAATGCCATAATTTTGATTGAGCGGATGAAACTTATGGTCTCCTTCACTGTATGCAAAATGTATGCTGTTTGCCAATGCCTCTGTATAATCATTGTTTGGCCTTCTTGTATATATCAGTATTTGAGAACCTTCTTGATCCATAGCCATGTATTAATCCCCCAATATTTTTTTCAGGTAATGGCTGGCAGCTTTATAAGCCATTATGCCATTTCCCTCTACTTTTGTGCTATCTCCCATTTCTAACTGATCAAACCCTTTAAATTGAAATAAATGAGGTTCCAAACTTAAAAAGCCTGAAAAATGATCCTGATCGACCATGTTTAGAATTTCAGATAGTTTCCCATCTCCTGTACCGGGAAGTACTACCTCCCCACTTTCCCACATAGCATCCTTTACATGGAAGTAGGAAATATATGGCCTTAACAGTTCAAACGCGGCAACTGTCTCCTGTTTACACTGAATAAAATTAGCAAAATCAAAAATGCCTTGGAAGTTGTCTCCATATAAATGTTCAAACATATCCTTACATTGGGCAGCCATTGCTCCATAAATTCCCTTTTCGTTTTCGTGAAGTAGCACCACATTTTCTTTTCTGGCATAGGAAATCATTTGTACCAGTCTGTCAAAGACTTCATCTCTGTATTTCTCTGGTTGCTGCTCATCTGGCAGATAGAAGCTAAACATTCTGATATAGGATGTATCAAAATAATGTGCAAGTTCTACAATTCTCTTATACTTTTCAAAATGAGGAGCAAAATCATCCAGAACACCTATTTTACCAATAGGAGATCCAATGGCCGAAACCTTAACACCGGCAGCTGACATTTTTTCCTTTAGTTCCTTGGCCAATTCATCTGTAAAATCAACTACACCAATTCCCTCTGCACCTCTTAACTCTATATACTTCTGCCCTAATTCCTTTAGGACCCTTAACTGAATATCAAATGATGAATCTATCTCATCAGCAAATCCTGATAACATACTCTGTTCTAACACAATCATCCTCCTATTAATCGTCACGCTCCATAAGAGCCTGTAGTATCAAATGTTACATCAGCTTCCACATGTTTTTTCTGAGATTTCTCTCTTCGCTTATTCAATTCACATAAAAAAAGGTCCTCATCAAATGGAATCGTAACTATTTGGTGTAGCCAACCAGAAAGATGCATGGCATTGGAGAGCGTAAGTCCATTGATACCCTCTTGTCCTTTTGCAATCAAGGGTGTATTACGTAAAATAGCAGACGCAAAAGCTGCTAATACCCCATTATGCTGAGTGTTTTCGCCAGTGGTTTCCACCGTCACCCATTCCCCTTGGGGCTGAGCAAACCCTGCTGTGGATGTAAAGCAAAATTCACGTTCATTCGTTTTCATCTCATACATCATGAGTTTTCCGTTTTCACTGACTAATTTTGCTCTCTCCAGATCAATTTCCAAACGGTTGGTACCAGGTGCATCACCAGTGGAAGTAATAAATACTCCTGTTGCTCCATTTGCATATTCCAAATATGCTGTCACATCATCCTCTACTTCAATATGATGCCATTTCCCTTCATGGCAAAATGCCTGTACCTTAACCGGCATACCGCAAATCCATTGAAGAAGATCTAGATTATGTGGGCACTGGTTTAACAACACACCGCCGCCTTCCCCATCCCATGTAGCTCTCCAGTCACCCGAATCATAATAAGCCTGGGTACGATACCAGTCCGTAATGATCCAGTTCACACGCTTTATTGCTCCATATTCCCCACCTTGAACCAGCTCTCTCAGTTTCCTATATACAGGATTGGTACGCTGATTAAACATGAGTCCAAAAACAAGATTATGCCGATCTGCTTCTTCGTTCATCTCTCTAACTTGCTTCGTATAGACTCCTGCTGGCTTTTCGCTCAGTACATGGATGCCCTTTTTCATTGCCTTTATTGCTATTTCCGGATGCAGATAATGGGGAGTGGCAATCAAAACAGCATCCACTTCTCCTAAATCCAGTAAGGACTCTGCAGATTCATATATAATAATATTTTCAGGCAGGTTCTCCTTCGCCCAATCTCTTCTTGACTGACTAATATCTGCAACGGCAGCTAATTCCATTTCCGGAATATTTCCTTCTGCAATTTGTCTGCAGTGGTTGCTACCCATATTACCTACACCAATGACACCTATTCTTACAATATTCATTTATTAGCTCCTTATCTAGTAAAATCAATAATATGCTAATGCTATGTTCATCTTCATGTTAATGTTATACCATTATTACCTGTTATAGGATTGTTTAAGACTAAATAAATATTGCAAATATTGCTCTATCTGATAAAATTAAAAGGTAATATATGAATACTAATCAATCAAATGAATTTTTTATAACAAGAAAGGAAGGATCAATGGAGATTACAGACAACAATCCGGAAGAATATGTTGTTTTTAAAAAAACAAACCATATCCTAGAGCATTATGAATATCACTTTCATGATGTGTATGAAATTTATTATTTTATATCCGGGGATGCAAACTATCTGGTGGAGGGAAAAGAATATCATTTGACACCCAATAGTCTGATTTTGCTCTCACCCTATGTTCTACACAGTGTGAAAGTCAATTCCACTGCGGATTATGTCAGGTGCTGCCTTTTTTTCCGTCCTGAAGATATCATTTTAGAGAGACGTTCCTTTCTGTTGTCATGCTTTCCGGGTCAATCCAAATACACGGATCAACGGGAAATATTTTTTGAGCATACAGAAGTTTACAATTTAGAAGTCTATTTTCGTAATTTTACAAGACTGAATGACCTGTCAGGGGAAAATAAAATACAATATCATCCTATTTTCCTGGAGGCACTCTTGTCCCAGATTCACTTTATGTCTCAGACAATACATCAATCAAAAGTCACTAATGACACTTCTACTAAAATAGCCGATATGATTCATTATCTCAATGAACATATGACTGAAGATATTTCTCTTGATGATTTAGCAAGGCGTTTCTATCTAAGTAAATACTACATAACACGCGCCTTTAAAAAGATAACAGGCACCACCATTATGAATTACCTGACTCATAAACGTATTATTCTTGCAAGACAATTCATGCTTAATGGGGATACCGCCAGTGAAGCTTCCAATAAAGTGGGATTTAGTGACTATTCTGCATTCTTTCGTGCGTACAAAAAAATACTAGGACATAGTCCTAGTATGGAGAAAAATCAATATGCAAATGGCGTCTCACGGGAATAGATGGCAATTACCCGTTTATTCTATATCATGTATATCCTTAAGCCCTACAAAGGAAAAATTGTTTCCGCCGTCCAGGGATTGATAAACTGCCAGACTTGCTTCATCTCCACCCTTATAGTCCCCATCATTACCCTGTCCACAAATAAGAAATAATGTTCCCCCGTCATCATAAACCGGTAATAAGGGATAATCATAAGGATTGTATGTTGTACTATCCTCAAGAGTAACAGATTTTTCCTCCAATGAAACCAGGTTGAAATTATCACCTCCGTCAACAGTAATATACAATAATGCTTCTGCTCCACCATTTTTGACTAATGTAGCAAATCCCATATTTTCATCCAGAAAATAGGCATCTATCCCCATTCCCATAACATCACCAAAAGGTAAATTGTTTTTAACTGTCCATGACTTTCCCTGGTCTGTGCTTCTCTCAAGTCCATAAGCACGACTCCCACATGCGGCATCTACAACTACAAAACGATAGCGGATCGTCCCATCCCCCACAAGACATTCTTTTTCTGTAACATCCTTTCCATAGTCTATGGGATACTTCAAAGTAAATTGATCTAACGGATAAATAGCGGACATATCCAGATCAGTTCCCTGTGGAATCTCAAAAACATAATCCGTATCATAACAACGGACATATAGTTTGTCATTCACCAAAATCAAATAGTCAGCCATGGATCTTAATTGCGTTTTTTCAATGATTTTGCCGGTAGTGGAATCCAGCTGATAGAGGTAATCCTTTTCGTCAGTAAATCCATAACCAGTCAGGATAACATGATCACATACAATAAAATTATGTGAATTACAGGACAAGGATTCACTTTTCCATAACACTTCCAGGGTTTGTAAATCTACCGCAGTAATATAGCTGGTATTTTCCTCTGCATAACCGTTATGGTAAATAGATACAAAGAGTGTATGATCTGTTATAGCAGCCCAGGTAATCTCTCTTTCTGAAGCGACCTTACTCTCTCTATTTTCTTCCGATTGGTACGCGAAATCAGAGAAATCCAGTTCCCACATCAAATTCCCAGTATCCAGATCATAAATGTCCATTAAAAGTATTGGGTTATTTTTGCTTCTATTTACACTGAAAATGTGGGTATCATCATAAAATACCAAGCTCCGCCGTTCTGCTATTTTATTAAGATTCTGCATTCCTTCCATTTCAGCAATGATTTTTTCATTGGTGGTTGCAAACGCGCTACATTTTATTATGGGAAGAAACAATTGATTATTTGTATACCACTCTAAGGTATCTGTAATCTGATTGGTATTTTCAGAGATTTTACTCATAGTCAAAGGTGCTTCCTCAGTACTGCTATCCCTATAGAGGCTTAAATAGGATGGACACTTGATATCTCCATAAACCGGGTCAATTTCTTTTTCTTCAGAAGCAGTTTCTTGAACAGAATCCTCTGTTTCATCTTGTTCTGTATGACTACCAATACCGCTGAAATCATTATTCTGTGTGGTGCCATCAGATTGCTTTCCGCATCCTATGTATAGAACAACTGCACTCAATAAAAATATATAAACTATTTTTTTCATATACTTTGCTTCCTTACTGTTTTACTCATTAATGAGTCCTATTAAATCTTGATCATATTATATACCCAAAGCTTGTGACTGAACAGAATAAAATATTTTGTATTTACGTAATTACGCATTGCATTATTATATTATGTATGGTATTATGAGTTTACGTAATTACGCACTATTAATTTTAAAAGGAAAAGGTGTTTACTATGGAAAGAAATTATGGTATTGAAATTGATGCTTTGCAAAAACAGTTGGCAGAGATGCAATCACTCATGCAGGTATGGATGCAGAGAGATACGGTAAAAAAAGAGCAGGAAGTGCCTATGAAAAACATCCGCCCCATGCACAATATGCATCCGGATACTAAGCTCAGTGAAAAAATGGATGAGTTATGTGCACTCACTGATCAGAACGGTTATACGGGATTGATTACTTATCTGGGTGTCTATTCATCTGGTGGAAGGCAGTCAAACTGGATTAAAAATGGAATCAATACAGATGATTTATTGACACTGATTGAAAATCATACAGCAGAGAAAGTTTTACATTGCATTGGTAACAGTGATAGGCTAAATATCCTACTTGCTATTTTGAAGAAACCTATGACAGTTGCAGAACTTGTGACATCATGTAACCTGAATACCACAGGTCAGGCATATCATCATATGAAACCCCTGCTTGCTGCTGACTTAATTGTAGAGGATGTTAATAACAAAGGCGTTTACATCGTACAGCCTCATAAAGTACAGGGAATCATCATGCTTTTAGCCGGCATCAGTGATATGGTAGATGAGACCTACACCAAGAGTAGTTGGGACGAAGAGGAGTAACTTTTTATTTTCCTATTTGTAACAAAAAAGCACGATTAAGTCAGATTTTTATATTCAGACTTAATCATGCTTTTTTTATTTCTTATCATCCATTATGCATGGGATATTACCGGAAACATCATTCGATTTGTATCTACTTTTCTTAAGCTGTCCCCGATTACAAATAATGTACTATCCTCCACTTTATGCAATTTTACATTATAACTCTCTGAGCTTACCGGGGTAAAACTAAGTTTTACCTCTGTAGGTTTTTCATCAAAAGAGACTGCCAGCCTTTGCAGATTTATTTCGCTCTTACTAATGATCTGATATATCCATAAAATGCCGGACTCTATCTTGGCAAGTACGTATGCACCTACCTCGGATAAGTAATAGACATTTTCTCTATATTCTTCAGCAAGCCAAAACTGAAACAAGCCCATGTTATCATATAGAGCAAAAGCCTCATTGGGATTGTTGCCCAGATTAAAAACTTCATATTCCTTAATATCCTGATACAATTTATCTTCCACGGCCTTCTGAGATAAATTCAGTTTTTCTAACAAGTATTTCGGCAGTTTATTTTCAGAAGATGGCTGACTTTCCTCATTCCACTTGAAGGCATACTCATATTCATTGATAGGGCAAAATCCAAATTTGGGATAATAATCCAAAACACTGTCATTTCCAAAGAGATAAATACCATCCACTTTTCCCTTATACTCCTCAAGAATATTCTCCATGATGTATTTATTCAGCCCCTGCCCCCGATAGGCTGGATCTGTCATGACTGTACCCAGCTGAATATATTTTTTTACTTGTCCACACATGTCAAATTGCATCAGGTTAACGGATATATTGGAAATTACCTTTTCCCCATCCACTAACACATGGGGGATATATTTATCTCCCCAAAAGCCATTTTCATACCAGTTTATAAAGTTAAAACAGAATGTTTTCTGCGTAAGTTCATTAAAGCTGGCACGCAATGTATCATCATCTCTTACATTAGTTACATATTTATATTTCATTTTCCTTTTTGTAGCAATGAGCTTGCTACGCTCTCCTTCCTCATAATGGATTATGTATAAACTCTCACTGAATTACCAATTCCTCAATAAATAAAATGAGGTGCTTTCAATCCTGTCAACCGAATTACATCCAATTCCTCTTTTGTAAATAGACCTGCTATATATAGGTTTTGATAATCCTGACTAACGGACTGGTTAAAAATTAATAAATCATCCGTATTAATGGTAACGGGAATCCCTGCTTCTAACAACTGCCTAATGGGATGATACTTGTAATCTTCTACAATACTCAGCATCACATTACTGGACGGACAAATATTCAATTGTATCTGATGATCAGCCAAAAACTTCATGATTGGTTTTGAATTTGCAGCTGCAATTCCATGATTCACTTCATCCAGCTCCAATTCTTCCACTGCTTCTCTCACATCATCCGCTGTTCCAAACTCACCTACATGAGCCTTCAATCGAAAACCATTGGCCTTGGCTTTACGGTAAAGTGGTTTGAAACTTTGTATAGGCTGTGCAAACTCATCATTACAAATATCAAGAGACTTAAAATAATGATAATCCAAAACATTGTCTATTTCCTGAACAGCCCAGCTTACATCACAGCCTCTGTCAAATGTCAATTCAGGAATAAAAAATGTATCCGGGCAAATTTCCTTGTGAAACCCATTTAAAATCATCATGAAATTATCCATTCCACCCACCATCTCCACTTCTGATAGGGAAAATAGTAGCGCCATTACTGCCAAATTGTCATCCTTTGCCTGCTGAAAGGCTCCTTTCCAGCGCAAAATCTGTCCCTCTGCGCCACTAGTCAGGTTTCTTATATTCTCAACATACCAGTTTTGCATATCCTGAATATGACTAAATTTGGTAGGGGGCAAAGGAATCTCTTTCCCCACACATTGCGAGATATAGCGTGCATTTCCTGCTCTTCCTGCATGACTGTGGAGGTCACTTTTAGGTAGTGCGCGAAAGTATTCAAGTGACTTGTTTTCCATATAGTTCTCCTCCTATTTTCTCAAGTAGGTAAAATGGATACATTCATTTTATCCTGAAGCTCTTTCCATGAGATTACTGTAAACACACTATCATCCTGTGTATAAGGCACATCAATAGCACCAAGATACCATACCGGGAAAATACCAGCTTCTTTTGATCCTGCAATGTCACATTGATACTGATCACCCACAAACCAGACCTCATCTGCTTTTAGTCCTGCTTTTTCCAATGCCAGTGAAAAGATTCGTTTATTGGGTTTTCTATACATATATTCGCTGGATGGCATAATAAACTCAAAATCATGATCTGGAAACATGTTACGAATCCGCTCCTTTACTACCTCAGGTTCAAAACATATGTTACTGATTACCCCTGTCCGAACACCTTCCTTTTCTAGGAAAGTTAAAAATTCTTTTATTCCATCAGTTGGATGCCCGGGTGCTGCTGCATCCCAGAATACCCTGTCAATCTGACTTCCTGAAATTGACAACTTAATACCCTGGGATTCGTACAGAAAGTTAGTAAACATAAAGTTTGGGACTTCTACCTGCATCAAATGTGTTGTCTGTGGATCAAATCTGTTAAGCTCCTTATTAATAACCTGAGCCTCTTCCTGGATTTCCTCAGCTGTCCGATGGTATTTGTTTTCAACTGTATACTTCAGTACTGCTTCTGTTCCTCTCACTCCGTCAAACTTGTCTTCTGTAACCAACGTCTGCCCGTAATCAAACAAAATCATTCTAGGCTTTTTCATCTGTTCTCCTCCTCTTAAGGAAATCCCTGACTCTGATGGTTTCATCTTTGTCAAAAAAATACCCCAGTTTGCCGCCAACATATTCCGCTGTTTCTGCAAAGTAATCATACATGATAAACAACCTGTTCCAGATATCCTCATAATCACCGTTTGGAAAGATATCCTGAAACCGGTCCATCTCCTTTGGAGATAAGAATCGTTTCAGGTATTTACTATGATCACCGGTAGTCACCATAAAATCATGATCAATGGCAATTTTCCAATTAAGCATCTTCACAAACATCTCCATAACTAAACAGTCATAGGCATACTTCGCATAATATATCTCTCTCCTGCTCAACCCCTTGGTGATATAAATGGATAACCACCTGAATTCATTACAGGTATTGTAATACTCCATCTCTGAGGGCTTCTTTATATAAAAAGCTTCTTCTCCCCTGACCGGAATCAGTTCTTTCAGATTGTCTTTATTGAGTAGTACCATTCTAGGCTCCACATTGAAACTTTCCTCTTCCACATGGGTAATATCAATCAGAGACAAATCAATCCTGTTTCCATCTTGAAATTGAATCAGATATGTGAAATTACCTTTACCGGTATAATCATAGGGGTGACTATACCAGTCTACGGGATACTGCACAATCAGAATATCTCCGAAATAAGTAATCCAGTTCTTGTCTTTTGTGAACTCCCTGATATCTGTTACCACATAACATATATCAAAATCACTGTACTCATCATGAACGGCATTGGAATTGGCTCTGGACCCGTTCATTAATACAGCACGAATTCTTTCATCATTCATTGCCTTATCCATTATTAACTGCATCATTTCATTATAGGTTCTCATTGGAAACCTCCCTGTTTTTTTCTCTCACTGAAAACCTCCCTGTCTATTCTCTCACTTGATACCAAATAACCACCTCAAACCGGGAATTCGTCTTACAATTTCACAGGTTAGCAGGGTAAAAAGCAACGTGAGTAAAACAGATGCACTATACTGTATGGGTGCACTGAATAAAGTCTTACTCAATAAATATTGAAAAGTGACCAGCCAACCAAAATGAAATATGTAAAAAAGAAAAGAGCTTTTTGACAGATACTGTGTTAGTTGGTTGTTGTGATTAAAGAAACACTTTGCAAGTCCTAATAAGCCCAGAATACCAAACCAAGGTGTTATGATACTGCATACTGTCAAGAGAGTTCCTGTCCACTGTCCTTTCCAGACAAACAGATAAACCACAATCACATCACAGGTTAGCATAATCGATAAATGCATGTATTTTTGTCCTGCTAGTTTTTTAAGAACATTTTCTTCTGACAGTATATAATAGCCCAACAAATACAGTGCTAAAAACTGTCCTATGCTCTTTCCTCCAATATTGAGTATGGGTGTCATCACCAAGGGGAAAATCAGAAGGAATGGTAAATAATAGGACTTGATTTCACCTAGTGAAAATTTAGGAGCAACTCTTCTCTGTATCATAATAATCAGCAGAGAAAGCATAGATATTATAAATAAATACAAGATGAACCACAGATGTCCCGGAGTAAAAGCTCCGTCATAACCGGTCATGTCCGTCAGGTTGGTAAAGAACACTTTATAATGAGAAATGAAATTACCATTGTAATTGTGGAAAAACTTATCTGCCATATAGGCCATATATGCTACAACAGTCAGTGTTCCGGCTAATAAGGGAATGAGGAGTTTTTGAACTCTCTCAAGGGCAAACTGCCTATAGCTTCTTTGATTCAATGCATATCTGGCGCTCATGCCTGCCAGTACAAACATTAATGGCATAAACCATGGTGAAATAGAGATTACCAGTGAAGACAATACCTTGCTTCCCTCAAACCAGATATAATTTCCTTCCCAATTATTCCAAGCCATTGCTGCATGAAAAGGAATTAATAACAAAATACAGAACCAGCGGAGATTATCTATGTAGTACTTCCTCTCTATCATGATACAGTGCCCCCTTTACTGCCTATTATGTTATACATTTTACCCCATTTATATCATATAAAAATACCATATTTTACCAGCCTTAGTCAAGTTGACAAGCCTATGAAGGTAAGCCTTATTTATTACTCCATACCTAATGTGACTAGATGGATACATAAATGAAGCTTTGTTTCCTCCTAAATATATGCTAAAATACATTGTATAATAGGAGGAAATTTGCATGACAGAATTCATGTTTGTGAGACATGGGGAACCGGATTATAAGAGGTTCGAAAACTGGTGTCAGAATACCCAGGCAAAAGATTTTGCGCCTTTGAGCGATAAAGGAATTCAGCAAATACATGAGACGGCGACTATATTAAGGGATGAACATGCACAGCTGATTCTATCCTCTCCCTATACTCGCGCCCTTGAAAGTGCCATCATTTTATCAAAAGTGCTTGGACTTGATATCGTCATTGAGCCTGATCTCCATGAGTGGCAACTGGATATGAAACAGAATTGTAAAAACAAACTAATTCTAAAGCTTCTATTACTGGCAAACAGTAAAAAAGTGTACATTCCCTTTATTTCAAAACGCATTGAAAGTAAGCAACATGTGGAAGACCGGGTCCTAAATGTATTAAGGAAATACACTTCTTATTCTAAGGTGATAATATGTGGACACGCTTGTATGATGGGTTATGTTACAGATGAATTCAGACAATATGAATATGGTGAAATCAAACGAATGCTTCTGAATAAGAAAGAAAAAGATGAACCGAACAGCATCAATAAAAAGAGATCTTCTTTATCCAAACCAAATACTTTGGATCAAATTAGTTTCGTTTGTATCATGACCAGATATCATGATAAATGGGTTGCCTGCTGGCACAAGAAGCGCAACGGTTGGGAATTTCCTGCGGGGCATGTTGAGCAAGGTGAAACCGCCCTTGAAGCTGCCCAACGTGAATTATATGAAGAAACTGGTGCCAAAGCATATCGCATGATTCCACTATGGGATTATCACTTTATCTGGGAAAACGGCACTGGGTGGAATAATGGCCGTTATTACTTCGCAGATGTTACTGAGTTTCATTCACTCCCAGAAAGTGAAATGAGCAAAATTGACTTTTTTGATGAAATACCTGAGAACTATACCTATGGCAGAGATTCTGTTGTAAGCAATTCCAAAAGAACCTTGGATATCGTGCAAAATACGAAGCAGGATCAGTTTGTCTCCTATATTTATACACCATAACTGCTGACGCTCATACTATACTTCCTCTACAAAGATTTTCGCAAATAAATGACATTACCATCCGGGTCATAAAAGCTCATATTAACAGCTCCCCATGGACGAACAGTAGGGCCTTCAATCACTTCCACTCCAAGTTTTTGAAGTTTTTGATATTCTTTATCCATATCATCCACAGTAAAAGCCAGTGTTATATTTTGATCTGTATGCTTCTTTACAAAGCCATCATTATAAACTGTCAGCATGGTTTCCTGTGCAATGATTGTCTGATGTACTATATCATTACTACCATTATCCGCTTCCAGCAACGATTTGTAAAAATCAGACATTCTTACAACGTCATTGGTTAATATACAAATTTCTCCTAATCTCATGTTACAATCTCCCCTTTTTTGTTATAATTTATTTTACCATATGGGTGAAACATCTGCTGTTCTTTTTTTACTTCTACATACGAATTCAATACCATAGCGATAGATCCATTACTCCCTATTTAACAGGCCCCGGGATTCACATACCGGAGCCTCTTGACTTTTTCATTATGCATTTACTATACTACAACACTAATATATTACAATTAACTAAGTAACTTTACTGCAAACTATCTAATTTCACAGCATACATACTATTATCCATACTGCCAAAATAGATAGCATTCCCATTTATAACAGGGTTGGTAAATATTCCACCTGTAGCCAGACTAAACTCTTCTATCGTTTTACTTGGGTCACCCAGACTATATACCTGAATTTTTCCTGTTCCGGGAGTTGAGTAAGCATCTCCCGAAGTAACATATAAACGACCATTATCAATAATTACTTTTGTAAAGGAATTTTTATAAATTGGATATTCCGCAGCTACAGAACCATCCTTCACATTTATGGCATATACTTTCTTGGCATCGGATGTGGAGAAATATACTGTATCACCATCAATAACAGGATCTCCGGTAATCCATGAACCAAAGGAATCCTTCAGTTCCCATTTTATATCACCGGACGTACAGTCAATGGCACTCACACGGGTATCTCTGCCTCCTACCAAAAGTACATCATCCTTAATCACAGTAGCGCTCTGAAAAGGAGCTATAAACTCATTCTGCCACAGAATCTCCTTCTTCTCCATATCTACAGCCCTGTAACTACCTTTCCAATCACCATAATACATGATTCCATCAACAATAATTGGTGTTGTCCGAACAGGGTTACCCTTGGATGCGTCAAACTCCCATACCATATCTCCGGTATTTGCATCAAAACCAAAGACAATTCCTGAAAAACTTCCAAAGTACACCACTCCATTATCAATAACCGGTGTTGCATCATGATAATCCCATTGATCCTTTCTGCGAATTTCATCCGATTTATCCTGTTGATTACTCAGCCATAGTTCATTACCAGTCTTTGCGTCAACAGCCACGAAAACATCTTTTCCGCTAAAAAATACCTTATCATCTTGTAGTGTTGGTTGACATAGAATAGGGAATCCCAGTGTATATCTCCATACTTCTACCCCCGTATCTTTATTCACTGCATAAAAATTACCATCATTGCTTCCAAAATAGATAACATCCCCTGATATAATCGGAGAAGAAACCACCTTTCCCTCTGTATCAAATTTCCAGGATAATCTGTTGTCCACTTCTGCTTCATTTTGATCTGACGTACTGGTTTCAGCTCTTTCGGTCTCTAATACACTCTCCATTTCGTTTCTGCTTAAGCTCTCCTTTTCATTCTCCTTTTTGGAGCAAGATGCAGTTAGCATCATCAGGCTACATAACGTAGCTGTCAACAGAACTCTATCAATAGAATACTTCATACAATTCCTCCTTTAAAATATTTACAGATTCAAAAACCTGAAATTAACCTGTATAAAGTATCCTAAAAAGCAGTCGTACCTGCAATAGAGAATTTACAAATATTATGAGACAATTTACAACATTATGGTTGCAATAACCAGCTATATTCCTTCCGATACCTTCCAGGGGTATCTCCTATTAATTTTTTAAAACTGCGGTTAAAATTTGCAATGTCCTCATATCCGACTCTATAGGCAATCTCATTAATTGGAAGCCCTGTTTCCATAAGCATAAGAGAGGCTGCTTTTATCCTAAAATTAATCAGATAGGTAATAAAACTCATACCCACATATTTTTTGAAAAGAGAATTAATTGTCGTTCTGTTAATACCAACATTCTCAACTGTAGTTGTTAGTGTTATTTTCTTCTGATAATTAGTATGGATATATAAAAGAATATCATCTAATTTATGTACATTAAAATCCAGACTATCCTCTTTCAAAAACTCCGCTTGCAATGGATTCCGCGACAGGTAGCAGAGCAACTCCAGAAGATAGGAACGTCCTCTGCAAATCCAGTAACAAGAATTTTGTTCCTGAAGTTCTTGCTGAATAGAATCAAAAAGGGATTG
>DATERV010000172.1:0-45445 GCA_035271185.1 Lachnospiraceae bacterium
ATCCAGATGCTGTACAGTACCTACATTCCCATTCTCATACAAAAAAATTCCGGTACGGCGGATCACTCCATTGGTATCATTCTTCCTACTATTTAATGAAAAATCCGTATTTGTATTTTGCAGGCAGATTGCTCCTACACCTTTATCAGCAAATGTATATAAAGAAGAACTTCCATCTTCATTTTGACACCAGATTCTCAGCTTGGACCAGATTCTGTCATTCTCATCAATCCAACCATTCCCATCCTCATCAAGTGCAGCCAATTCCCGAAACCCATTTCCGCTTTTTGCACCAAATAATTCTGAGCCATCGTTGATGACATTATCTCCATTTTGATCCAGTGCCAAATACCCACTTCCGCTATCCAGCATAGAGATCTGATCCTCTTTTCCATCTGTATCAATATCAAAATAAAATTTTTGATCACGTAGCTCAGCCGCATTTCCACTAAAATTCAAAACCAGAGGATCACATGTGTTGACCTGCATAATCTGAACTTCATCACTAAAGTATTGGGTAAAATGCCTGCTCATTGCAATTTCCACTTGGATAGATATCTCCCTGCCATCGGCAGTGGAAACATTTCCGGTAGTAGAAAAGGTAGTGCATTCACTCTCCTGATAAAAGAACTCATTCTGCAAGGTCAATGCACTTCCCTCGGTCTCCTGTAAGCTCAGACTCTTATTATTGTATTGGGATTCTATAACATCCTGATTAAATATACTGTCTGATTTGCCAATACCAAAGAGAAGTGTCAATATGGAACGAACGGTATACTGTTTGAAACTGTCCATGGTACTCTGGTTATTGGTACGGATATTATTACGCATGGATTCCACTTTCATACTCAACTCCTTCATGGCATCCGCAGCTGAAAGAGTATTACTCATATTTCCAAACAGATTGCCTGTCTGGTGTGCCGCATTTCCCGAGTAGTCCTTTACCAGAAAACGGCTGGTTTTTGTTGTAGAAGATGAATATCTTCTGGTGGATTCCATTCCTATTGTACTGGAATCAATTCGCAAATTATGCCCCCTTCTTTAGTCCCTTGCTTTCTCTCCCCTCCCTGTTTGATCAAACAAAAAATGATATGCATCGGGCGTCCTTTTCCCTTTGTATACCATCCGTGGCGACTGTCATGTATTTTTGAATGCTTTGGCCATAAGTATTCATTGTAATAATGTTATCGGCTATTTTAAAATATAGTTTATATGGTTAAACTACTTTTTATGTGTATAGATTTTGTTAAAATTAATTATTTTGCATGACTTGTGTACCTACTTCATATAATATTACATGGGAAATCTTTTTTTGATATCACTATTTCCAAATATAAATAATCAGGAACTGAGGATAGAAGATATGAAGGATAAACTTTTTCTTAAGGTGCTGAAAGGCGCATTGATTGGACTGGGTGCTGTCCTGCCGGGTATTTCCGGAGGTGTATTAAGTGTTATTTTTGGAGTCTATAAACCCATTATGGAGCTATTGGCAAACCCCAGACGTAATTTTAAAACGCATGTACCCAAACTGCTTCCCGTCATCATTGGTGGCATTATTGGTTTTATGGGTATTGCAAATCTGCTTTCCTTTTTATTAAATAAGTACCCGGATCAGTCGGTTTGTGTTTTTGTTGGTCTGATTGGCGGCATGCTTCCTTCTCTGTTTCGTGAAGCAGGAGAAAAAGGGCGGAAGACTTCTTCCTACATAGCATTGTTTGTAGCCATGGGAGCCGTTTTTGCTCTGCTGATTTCCCTGAATGTTTTCTCAGTAAGCATTGCACCTAACTTTTTCTGGTATCTGTTCTGTGGTTTTTGTCTGGCATTAAGTATCATCGCACCAGGTATGAGCTTTTCCACACTTCTTATGCCTCTTGGGCTGTATACTCCCTTTGTGGACGGCATCGGCCACCTATCCATGGGTGTTCTGATTCCCGGTGGTATTGGTGGATTAATTACGATTATTGCTTTGGCAAAAGCGATCAATGCTCTCTTTGATAAACATTACTCCGTTGCCTTTCATGCAATCGTGGGTATCGTGATTGCAGCTACGGTTATGATTATTCCTTTCAAGAGTTTTACCACAAGCATTGCAAACTGTCTCATCAATATTTTCTGTATTTGTTCAGGCATTGTAGTCGCACAGCTTTTGGATCGGTTTAACAGTAAAGTCACAGTAGAATAAAACACATGAAAAGAACCCATGAGATCAGCTGTCATCTCATGGGTTCTTTTATTGACATTATGCTTTTTTATACACGGTTGTAATTGATGAGGCAACCCTTTAAAATAATCTGTCTCTCTTCATCCGTCAGCTCGCCCAGGCAAAGGTCAAATTCTTTTAAGGTGTTATCCTTTACCGCATACGCCTTAATCACTTCTGTTTTTTCCTCAACTGCTTTTTTGATATCTGGTATAAACAAATAATCCAGATTTTGAAAGGGAAGCTCTCCTTCTTCTATAAGGAATGGCATCATACCCCAGTTAATCAGATTAGAACGGTAACGTTTGGTTGCATACTCATTGGCGATATTAGCCCAGCCGCCCAATACCTTCTGGCAGGAAGCTGCCTGTTCACGAGCTGAACCGTCACCTGGCTTTACAGCAAAAATAGTGGAGCCAAAACCGATATTGGTATGGTTTATGTCAGTAAATGTTTTCTTCACTACTCCCATGATATCTTTTAACTGAGGGCAAACTGCGCAAGGATGTCCTCCATTCATTCTCTCGGTTTCTGCCTTTTGAATTTCCTTTGCACGCCCCACATACTGTGGATCCTTTCTGCTTAAGGTAAACTCTGCCAGACCTAATGGATTGGAACGATAGGATGAGGTCTCACCAGATGGAATTAACTCATCTGTGGTGGTAATCGGATCATGAATCTCAGATACAACCTGAAGTAACAGGTTCTCAGGTAATGCTCCCATTGTGGGCCAGTCTTTAATATTAGGTCCAAACTGAATCTCCACATCAGGATCTGCCTGTCCATGGGAATCAAATACACGATTAGCGTAAATATTACTGTCAAAATGATACTGGTACTTATGCAATTCCCCATCAAATTCCGTTGCAGGGGTTAGCAGCCCCTTATTAGCTGCAGTGGCTGCAATGGAACGTGCATCCATAAGTGCCACAGAAGAAATCTGACCATCCTGTAGTTTGGAACCTTCTCTGTTGGGGAAGTTTCTGGTGGAATGACGAATACTGAAAGCATTGTTGGCCGGTGTGTCTCCCGCTCCAAAGCAAGGACCACAGAATGCAGTTTTCATCACGGCACCGGTCCCTAGAATAGTAGCCGCACAACCGTTTTTGATCAGTTCCATATAAATAGGCATGGAAGCAGGGTACACGCTTAAAGTAAAGAGATCTGCACCAATGTAGCTTCCCTTTAAAATATCTGCTGCTGCACAGATGTTATCAAATCCACCGCCTGCACAGCCAGCAATAATGCCCTGATCAACATAAAATTTTCCATTTTTCACTTTATCCCTTAAGGAATAATTCACAGCACCACCTAAACTAACCAATGCCCCTTTTTCTGTTTCCTCCAGTATATCTAACAAATTCTCATTTACATCTTCTATGGTATAGGTATTGCTGGGATGGAAAGGCATGGCAATCATAGGACGAATTTTACTTAAGTCCACTGTAATCATGCCATCGTAATATGCTACTTCTCCGGGAGCCAGTTCTTTATATTCTTCTTTTCTGCCATGAATCTCATAAAAGTCCTTGATTTCTTCGTCTGTCTTCCAGATAGAAGAAAGGCAGGTGGTTTCTGTGGTCATGACATCAATGCCTATACGGAAGTCTGCACTTAGGGATGACACACCGGGCCCTACGAACTCCATCACTTTATTTTTTACATAGCCATTCTTAAAAACAGCTCCAATGATTGCAAGTGCTACGTCCTGTGGACCAACTCCTCTTATCGGTGCCCCGGTGAGGTAAACACCCACAACCTTAGGCATATTGATATCATAGGTCTGTTCTAAAAGCTGTTTTACAAGCTCCGGTCCGCCTTCTCCCATAGCCATGGTGCCTAATGCTCCATAACGGGTATGGGAATCAGATCCTAAAATCATTTTCCCGCCACCTGCAAGCATTTCCCTTGCAAACTGGTGAATGACTGCCTGATGAGGGGGTACATAACAACCACCGTATTTCTTAGCACAGGAAAGTCCAAACATGTGGTCATCTTCATTTATGGTGCCCCCTACTGCACAAAGGGAATTGTGACAATTCGTGAGCACATAGGGCATCGGAAACCTGGTAATTCCTGATGCACGTGCTGTCTGTATAATTCCTACAAAGGTAATATCATGGCTGGTAAGTTTATCAAATCTAATTTTTAACTTGTCCATGTTGCCGGAAGTATTGTGGTTTTGTAAAATGTCATATGCTATGGTCTGCTTTACTGCCTCTTCCCTGCTTACCTTTTTACCGGTCTTACTTTCAATAGCCTTTGGCGCCTCCTGATCATCTGCAATGATTTCTATTCCATTGAGCAGATATGCGCCACCCTGTAATAACTCTATCATGTGGTTCCTCCTTTTATTTCATGCTTTAATCAGCTAAAGGGTAACATCCATATTATAATGAATGGAAGTTTTGATTGCAATGGTTATTATTTACTTCCCTTTATATGCAAAAGGGTTGCAGCGCCATTATAGCCTGCATCACCTACTATCTGGAGTACATCTTTCTCCCCCATAATATAGTCTTTATCATAAAAATGAACATGCCCAGCCAGTACTGCTACTACCGGACTGTTCTTAGCTGTAGTCAGCTCTATAAACTTCCGGGAAGCTTCATTGGGATAAGCTCCGCCAAAATTCCCTCCCCCAATTACAACAGGAGAAGTCCATACCAGATTAGCCTTTGTCAACACAGATTCGGTCCAGAAGGGGACATGGGTTAGTACAATCACCGGTTTCCCTTCCTCTAGTACTTTCTCGTATTCGGGTAAAATGGTTTCATTCACCTGGTTTGCGCAATCATCCACTGCTACCACATAAAATTCACCAAAGTTGAGCACCTGTATGGCAGTATCCCCCTTCATATAGGGATAAAGCAGTGGAAGATACTGCTCCTTACCACTCTCTGTCATGTAATCCCAGGGATAGGTCCAATCATGATTTCCCAAAGTATACAGGTAAGGCATCCGGAGTCCATTAAGCCCTTGATCTAACAGGTTTAGATTACTCTGGGATGGGTAATCTATGATGTCTCCACCCAGCAGAACCCCATCCACTTCCTGTTCGTTGGCATAGGTAATCCAAGTCTCCCACTGGTCAGCAGAAGGTACCTCTTCCCTGTTTTCAAACTTAGTAAACCGGGGCTGAGCATTTTCCTGAATTTCTTTGGAATCCTGCTCGTCCCTTATTATCATATGCAGATCCGTCAAAAATAAAAGGTCATATTCACCGGATAACTCTTCTATGACGATTTCCTCTTCTGTAATATGCTTTTCCCATTTGGACTCATCCTGACCGCAACCGGCAAGAAAAAAACCTCCCACCAGTGTAGCCAAAAGACGTGTCATTTTCATTTTTGTTTTCATATTTTAATTCAACTCTACCTTATCTAGGTGCCAGATATCATTTACATATTCCTGTATCGTTCTATCTGATGTGAATTTTCCGGAGCAGGCCATATTGAGCATTGCACTCTTCGCCCACTTCTTTTTATCTCTATAAGCTGCTTCCACTTTTTTCTGTGCTTCTGCATAAGGCTTGAAGTCTTTCAAAATAAAGTACGTATCTGCCTTTCCCGTACTCTGTGTATTTAGTAGGGAATTGTACAAGGTTCTAAATAATTCAGAATTTCCGGGTGCATAAGTGCCATTGATCAACTGTATCAATACTTTTCTGATATCGGGGTCATTATTAAAAATATCCATGGGGCTATAGCCGCCATCGTTTTCGTATTGAATGACTTCATCTGCCGTCAAGCCAAAAATAAAGGCATTTTCTTCCCCAACTTCTTCTACAATCTCCACATTAGCTCCATCCATGGTTCCAATCGTCAATGCTCCATTCAGCATAAATTTCATGTTGCCGGTACCGGAAGCTTCTTTACTGGCTGTAGAAATCTGTTCGGATACATCAGCAGCTGCAAAAATCAGTTCCGCATTAGATACCCTGTAGTTTTCAATAAAAACTACCTTTATCTTCCCATAAATGGATGCATCATTGTTAATCACATCTGCAACAGAATGAATGAGCTTAATGGTTAACTTCGCATTTTGGTAACCGGCTGCCGCTTTTGCCCCAAAGATAAAGGTACGGGGATAAAACTCCATATCCGGATGTTCTTTTAACTGGTTGTACATATACATCACGTGGAGAATATTTAACAATTGTCTCTTATACTCATGGAGACGTTTCACCTGTACATCGAAAATGGAACGAGGATCTACCTCTATTCCATTATGGTCTAAAATGTATTGGGCCAGTCTAACCTTATTACGGTACTTGATAATCATGAATTCCTGCTGGGCTCTCTCATCCTCTGCGTAAACTTTCATTTTCTCAATGCTGGGCAAATCTGTAATCCATTCATCTCCAATATGCTCTGTCACCCAGTCTGCCAACAAGGGATTCCCATGAAGTAAAAATCTTCTTTGGGTAATACCATTGGTTTTATTGCTAAATTTTTCGGGCATCATTTCATAGAAATCCTTTAATTCCTGCTTCTTTAAGATTTCTGTATGAAGCTTAGCCACACCATTTACAGAAAAACCTGCCACAATCGCTAGACGGGCCATATGTACCTGTCCGTCATAAATAATGGCCATTTTTCTAACCTTGTCCTGATTCCCGGGATAATTTTCTTCCACCCTTAACAGAAATCTGCGGTTTATTTCCTCCACAATCTGATAGATACGGGGCAGCAGACGAGAAAACAACTCAATTGGCCATTTTTCCAGTGCTTCCGCCATAATGGTATGATTGGTGTAAGCACAGGTTTTTGTGGTAACTGCCCATGCTTCATCCCATTCCAAATTAAAATCATCTAGCAAAATACGCATCAGTTCGGGTATGGTCACAGTTGGATGCGTATCATTCAGCTGGAATGTCACCTTCTCATGGAAATACCGGATATCATCATGTTTGCGCATGTATTTATCAACAGCTTCCTGAATAGAAGCGGAAATAAAGAAATACTGCTGCTTCAGTCTCAGTTCTTTTCCTGCATAATGGTTGTCATTGGGATAAAGCACCTCCACAATATTTTTTGCCAAGTTTTGCTGCTCTACAGCCTTCCTGTAATCACCTTTGTCAAAGGAATCCAGATGAAAACACTCTATTGGTTCTGCATCCCAGATTCTAAGTGTATTTACCATGCCATTGCCATATCCTATAATTGGAATATCAAAAGGAACCGCCTTCACAGACTGATATCCTTCCTGTGAAAAATGGTTTCGTCCATTCTCATCAGTCTGTACCTTTACATAACCACCAAATTTAACAATCTTTAAATATTCCGGTCTGCGCAATTCAAAGGGATTCCCATTTTCCAGCCAGTTATCAGGTACTTCTACCTGATAACCGTCTTTTATTTCCTGTTTGAACATACCATAACGATAACGAATTCCACAGCCATAAGCCGGGTAACCTAAGGTGGCAAGGGAGTCCAAAAAGCATGCTGCCAATCGACCAAGTCCACCATTTCCCAAAGCAGCATCCGGCTCCCTATCTTCTATCAGATTTAAATCCAGTCCTAATTCTGAAAGTGCTTCTTTCACCGATTTATATGCCTGCAGGTTAATGAGATTATTACCTAATGCTCTTCCCATTAAAAACTCCATGGAAAGGTAATATACCATTTTACAGTCCTGGCTTTCAATTGCTTTCTGGGTTTCCATCCAGTCATCTACTATAACATCTTTGGTCGCATAACACACAGCCTGAAAAATCTGTTGGGGTGTCGCTTCCTCCAAGGTCTTTCTATATAGGGTCTTAACATTATAAAGAACACTTCTCTGAAATAACTCTTTATCAAACTTACCAGTATTCTGAAGCATATAAGATCCTCCTTATGTCATTCCACTTCTGTATACAGTTGATGATACGCTTGCGCCTATACTCTTTCTATTGAAATAGTAACATTTTCTCCATTTACATTCCATTCCCTGGTAACTGAATATGTTTCACCCTGGGTCATGGAATCTGCTAATACCTTTCCGGATATAGCAGCTTCATTTTTCATAGAAAGTACGGCTATTTTTTCATTTCCGTTAATGGAAACCTTAATATGATCTGTTACCACAAAATCAGTATCCTTTCTCATTGTCTGGATTTTACTGATGACTTCTAATACAAATCCTTCTTCGATGAGTTCTTCTGTGAGATTGGTATCCAGCACAACAGTCATGGTATTATTTGACTCTGTGACATATCCTTCTTTCTGGGTCATCTCAATCAACAAATCATCTTCTGTAAGAGCCACTTCTACCTCCCCTGCCATAAATTTGAGTGAACCATTCGCTTTCAATTCATCCATGGCTTTGTTGCCATCTACGTTTGCCAGGGTCTTCTGGATACTGCCTAACTGCTTTCCATATTTAGGGCCAACAGTTCTTAACTGGGGTTTGAAGTTATATGAGGTAAAATCTCTTACATCATCTGTAAATACTACATTTTTGACATTTAGCTCATCAGCAATGATATCCTTATAAAAATCAGTGAGGTCATGTTCCGCTTGCACAAACATAGTGCTAATGGGCTGACGGTTCTTGATATTGCAAGCATTTCTGCATGCACGGCCCATTACAACAGCTTTTAAGACAACTTCCATATTATCTTCCAGCTCTTTGTCTGTAAATCCATGGTTTGCTACCGGGAAGTCGCAAAGATGAATGCTCTCCACAGCATTCTTCTCAATGCCCACTACCAGGTTCTGATAGATCTCTTCTGTTATGAAAGGAACCATAGGTGCTGCTGCCTTACAGATTGTAACAAGCGCTGTATAAAGAGTCATATAAGCATTGATTTTATCCTGTTCCATGCCTTTCGCCCAGAAGCGCTCTCTGCTTCTTCTTACATACCAGTTGCTCATGTCATCCACGAATTCCTGGAGTGCTCTCGCTGCTTCCGGAATGCGGTAATTTGCAAGGTTAAGATCTACTTCTGTGATTACTGTATTGAGTTTGGATAATAACCACTTATCCATAACAGTCAGCTTGTCATATTCCAGTGTATACTTGGTTGCATCAAACTTGTCTATATTGGCATACAGTACAAAAAATGCATAGGTATTCCAAAGGGTACCCATAAACTTACGCTGTCCTTCCTGTACAGCCTTTCCGTGAAAACGGTTGGGCAGCCAGGGAGCTGAGTTGATATAAAAGTACCAGCGGATTGCATCGGCTCCATAAGTGTCCAACGATTCGAACGGATCCACCGCATTTCCCTTACTCTTGCTCATTTTCTGACCATTTTCATCCTGTACGTGACCTAATACGATAACATTCTGATAGGGTGCCTTGCCAAACAATATTGTGGATTCGGCAAGTAGAGAATGAAACCAGCCTCTGGTCTGGTCAACAGCCTCTGAAATGAACTGTGCCGGAAACTGCTGCTCAAATAAATCCTTATTTTCAAATGGATAATGATGCTGTGCAAATGGCATGGCACCAGAATCAAACCAACAATCCAGAACCTCCGGCACTCGTTTCATCTTCTTTCCGCATTTTGGACAATTCAGCGTAATGGCATCGATATACGGGCGATGAAACTCTACTGTTTTTGCTTCCTCCATACCGCTCATCTTGTATAATTCTTCGCGGCTGCCTACGGTATGCTGATAATCGCACTCACACTCCCAGATGTTTAAGGGAGTACCCCAGTAACGGTTACGGGAAATTGCCCAGTCCTGTATATTTTCAAGCCAGTTCCCGAAACGGCCCTTACCGATTGACTCCGGAATCCAGTTGATTGTATTGTTATTTCGAATCAAGTCGTCCTTAATTGCGGTCTCACGGATATACCAGGATTCCCTTGCGTAGTAAATCAGTGGGGTATCACATCTCCAGCAGTGAGGATAGCTATGCTCAAACTTGGGTGCATCATAAAGAAGTCCCTTTTTCTCAAGATCGGCGAGTACCATGGGATCTGCCTTTTTTACAAACACACCTTCATAAGAGGTTTCCTTTGTCATCTCACCCTTACTGTCTACCAACTGTACAAACGGAAGTTCGTAAGCCTTTCCCACTTTGGCATCATCTTCACCAAAGGCAGGAGCAATATGAACTACTCCGGTACCATCAGTCAGCGTAACAAAGCTGTCGCAGACAACATAAAATGCTTTCTTATTCTGGCTTGCGCAGATATCGATTGCGCAGTCAAACAAAGGCTCATATTCCTTGTATTCAAGATCCTTACCTGTGTATGTCTCCAGTATGGTATAGGCAGGCTGTGCCGGGGTTTGGGCTAGCTTTCCTAAAACAGAATCCAGAAGTTCCTCTGCCATATAGTAGACATATCCGTCTGCCGCCTGCACCTTGGCATAACGTTCCACCGGATTCACACAAAGAGCAACATTACTGGGAAGCGTCCAAGGTGTTGTTGTCCATGCAAGAATATAAGCATCCTCTGAAACTACCTTAAATCTTGCTATTGCGGAGCGCTCCTTGATATCCTTATAGCCCTGAGCCACCTCTGCTGCCGAAAGCGGAGTTCCGCAACGTGGGCAGTATGGTACAATCTTAAAGCCCTTGTAAAGAAGTCCTTTGTCCCAGATTTGCCGAAGTGCCCACCACTCAGACTCAATATAATTATCATGATAGGTTACATAGGGATGTTCCATATCAGCCCAAAAGCCAACAGTGCCGGAGAAATCCTCCCACATTTCCTTGTACTTCCAAACACTTTCCTTACACTTTTCAATGAAAGGAGCCATTCCATATTTCTCAATCTGATCTTTTCCATCTAAGCCTAATAGCTTCTCAACTTCAATTTCTACCGGAAGACCATGGGTATCCCATCCTGCTTTTCTAGGTACCATATAACCCTTCATAGTTCTATATCTGGGAATCATATCCTTGATGACACGAGTAAGCACATGTCCAATATGGGGCTTTCCATTGGCTGTTGGAGGGCCATCATAAAAGGTATAAGTAGGTCCTTCTTTTCTGGAATCAATACTTTTCTCAAAAATATGATTTTCTTTCCAAAAGGTTTCCACCTGTTTCTCTCTTTCCACAAAATTAAGATCCGTTGAAACTTTACTGTACATAGCGTTCTTCCTTTCTTTCTCTGGTTTCAATTGATATTACTGTCTCATTACTAACATGGAGCAGGTCCACCTGCCCGCACAAAAAAACCTCGTCCGTAAAAGGACGAGGTTAACCTCATATACCACCTGTTACAGCATACAATCCAATAAGGATGATATGGTTTCCAGGTAACGGTGGATGACCGACCCGGACTACTCGGGATTATCCTTTTGTCCGTGCAACTCGGGAGTGATTTTCCATGGTTTCTTACTCATACCGGTCTTGCACCTTCACCGGCTCGCTGGAATTTTTAAAAACCACTTACTGTCTCCGTCTTCGTTTTTCATATTGTGAATTATTATATGCCCATTTGTCGCCTATTGTCAATAGGAAGAGCCTGATTTTGTATACCACATGTAGTAGTTGTGTAACAAAAAAATTGGGTCTATAATAAATAATAATTAAATGGAAGGTATCTAATTATGAAATTATCCAGACGCAAAGGACAACTTTATCGTTCTCTACAAGCAATGAGCATTTTTCCCCTACTCATACTGGGCCTTCTGATTGCAGCTTTCAGTTATACCACGGTTACTTCTGCCATGCATAGAGAAGTGAAAACGGAGCTGAAAAACATAGCAAAATCTGTAGTTCTTACATATAATTTACTCTATCCGGGAGATTACCACTTAGAAGGTACCGATACCTATCTACTGTTTAAGGGTAATCAGATGATTTCTCTGGACTATTCCATTATTGATACAATGAAAGCTGATACACAAGTAGAAATAACAGTTTTTTATCAGGATACTCGTATGCTTACCACAATTCGGGGTGTTGATGGCGAACGAATCGTAGGTACCGGAGTGGACAATAGAATTGTGAATGATATTCTGCATACAGGCATCCCCCATTTCTATACCAATACCACAATCAATGAGAAACAATATTTTGCTTATTATACACCACTGTTAAATGAAGATGGCAGTATTGTAGGCATGGTCTATGCAGGCAAGCCTTGTTCAGATGTAAATGATATTGTTGGCTATACTGTATTTCCTATCTTCTTAATCGCTCTATTCGGTGTGATTGTTGTGAGTCTGATTTCCTCCTCCTATACACGTAAGCTTATTGCTTCCTTACAGAAAATACGAACTTTTCTATCTAAGGTTTCTACCGGTAACCTCTGGGAAGAATTGGATGCCAGTGTTCTGAGGCGAAATGACGAATTAAGTGAAATGGGATATTCCGCACTGTATATGCAGATTTCTATCCGTAACCTGATAGAACAGGATACTCTTACTGAACTGAATAACCGTCGTTACGCTGATAAAAGACTGAAACAGGCGCAGATGCAAGCCAACATACACGGAACCCACTTTGTGATTGCCATTGGAGATATAGACTTATTTAAATCAGTGAATGACACCTATGGCCACGAGTGTGGTGATCTGGTACTAAAGCAGGTGGCTACCGTTTTCAAAAGAAATATGGCTGATAAGGGATTTGTTGCCCGATGGGGTGGCGAAGAATTTCTTTTTGTGTATGATGATATGGAATTAGAAACTGCTAAAATGGAATTGGAAAAGCTTCTAGAGCAGCTGCGAAGCTTAACTGTTACGTATGACGACCAACGCATTTATGTAACCATGACACTTGGTATTGCTGAGGGCGGTATTAATACCAATATCAAGGAATTACTACAGCAGGCTGATGCTAAGTTATATGAAGGTAAATCAAGTGGTAGAAACAAGATTGTCAGCTGACATGTTGCTTGACGAAAAGTACAAAAAAGCGTATGATAAGCACAGTTTTGACAAGTGTCTTGTCAGTAGCGCTTTTTTTATAATATCAAGTTGTTTTACGAAAGGAATAATAGGATGGACAGACAAAATCTGACCCTGCTAACTGATCTTTATGAACTCACTATGATGCAGGGGTACTTTAAAAACAAAGATAAAAATGAAACTGTTATCTTTGATGCATTCTACCGTAATAACCCAAATGATGGTGGTTATGCCATTGCTGCCGGTCTTGAGCAGGTAATACAGTATATTAAAAATTTGCGTTTTGAAGAGGAAGATATATCTTATCTAGCCAGTCTTCATATGTTTGAACCTGCTTTTCTGGATTACTTGAAGGACTTCCGTTTTACCGGTGATATCTATGCCATTCCTGAAGGTTCTGTGATCTTTCCCAGAGAACCGTTTATTAAAGTAATTGCACCTATTATGCAGGCTCAGCTTGTAGAAACTGCCATATTGACTATTCTCAATCATCAAAGTTTGATTGCCACAAAAGCCTCCAGAGTGTGCTATGCAGCGCAGGGAGATGGAATTATGGAATTTGGCTTAAGACGTGCCCAGGGTCCTGATGCCGGTATCTATGGTGCTAGAGCTGCCATGATTGGTGGATGTATTGGTACCAGCAATGTATTGGCAGGTCAGCTTTTTGATGTACCGGTCAAAGGTACTCATGCCCATAGCTGGATTATGAGTTTTCCTGACGAATACACCGCCTTTAAGACCTATGCAGATATTTATCCCAATGCCTGTATTCTTTTGGCTGATACCTATGATACCTTAAAGTCCGGCGTTCCAAATGCCATCCGCGTATTTACCGAGATGCGGGAAGCAGGAATTCCCCTTACCATGTATGGCATCCGATTAGACAGTGGGGACTTAGCCTATTTATCCAAGAAAGCACGTAAAATGCTGGATGTTGCAGGCTTTCCTGATGCTATCATATCGGCTTCCAATGACTTGGATGAATATCTGATTGACAGTTTAAAACAGCAGGGTGCTGCTATTACCTCCTGGGGTGTGGGTACCAACCTGATTACTTCCAAGGACTGTCCTGCCTTTGGTGGTGTTTATAAGCTAGCAGCTATTATGGGCGCAAATGGAGAGTTTGTTCCAAAGATTAAGCTTTCTGAGAACAGTGAAAAGGTTACCAATCCGGGCAACAAGACCATATATCGTATCTATGAGAAGGAAACCGGTAAAATCAAAGCTGATTTAATCTGTCTGGTCCATGAAAAGTGGGATGAATCCCAGCCCATGAGATTGTTTGATCCTGTAGAACCCTGGAAGAAAACAAAGCTTTTAGGTGGCACTTACACATTACGTGAACTGATGGTTCCTATTTTTCAAAATGGAGAATGCTGTTATACTTCACCATCAGTCATGGAAATCCGCGAGATCTGTAAAAAGGAACTGGATACTCTTTGGGATGAAACCAGACGACTGGTAAATCCTCATAAAGTATATGTTGATTTGTCACAGAGATTGTATGATATCAAAATCGAACTTCTGGATGAAATGAGTGAAAAGTAATAAATAAATAGCCCCAGTGCAAGCGTATTATTGCATGCTCTGGGGTTTTTTTGTTCCGTTATCATACTTATTGTTCCATCTGACGGCCTAGGAATCCTGCGGCTGATAAAATCAATTTGCTTTCAACTTCACCTAGCTTTGATTTGGTATCTGTTGCTAACAGTATGACTGCTCCAATTACATCACCTTCACAAATAATAGGAGTAAATGCCTCCTGCTGATAACTCTCATTATCCTCTTCAGCCATCTGAATAAAATTCTTTTCCCCTCTTGCTGCAATCACAGATTCTCTTGCCGTAATTTTCTCTTCTAACTGTTTGCTGATACTCTTACCTATCAGCTGTTTGTAACCGCCACTCACTGCAATGAACTGGTCCCTGTCCGCAATCAAAGCTGCATGTCCGGAAACCTGTGCCAGACTTTCTGTATACTGCTTGGCAAAAGAACTCATTTCTCCGAGCGGTGAATATTTTACTAATATAATCTGGCCTTCTCGGTCAGTGAATATTTCCAATGGATCTGATTCCCTGATTCTCAAGGTTCTTCGAATTTCTTTAGGTATAACAATACGGCCAAGGTCGTCAATGCGTCTTACTATTCCAGTTGCTTTCATATTTTCCTCCATTACCTCTTATTTCTTGTATTCACTTTTTCTATATTTTAGATATGGAGTTATTATGTGGAAAAGTTGAAGTAATATGCATTGGTATGATATTGTATTTCTTGATTGTGTATAATTGCAAGTATGTCAACTTTCCTATATAATGTATAGTATTGCATACATAAAGAATCAGTAAATACTGTAAATAGTTATTGTATTTTTACATAACTTTGAAAGGGAAATTTTTATATGAGAAACTTACCTGATAATAATACAAGGGCAAATAATCACGCTCTTAATTTGGTAAAAAAGTGTATTCTACTCACCGCATTAACCGTAGTTGTCATATTAGCTATATACTTTTTAGTTCCTGATTATCTTCAAAAAGTGGCTTGGGGACTTTCTATATTGTTTTATATTATCTTGCTCCTCAGAATGATACTGAGTTTTTTGATCAGGAGCAAAAAGAACGGTTTTCATATTATAGTAAATATTATCTATTTGATTGTTGCATCCATGGCATTTATTATTATTGTAATACAGGTATTGGCACCCTCTGTCATGTTTTATACCTACTTTGCCGAAGATGCTTATTGTGACTTAATGGAAGTACCTACTGCAGAAGAAATTACGATTCAAACAGAACAGGGGATTCTTTCCGGTTGGTTTTTACATAACGCAGACAAAGGTGCTCCATTGATACTGTATTTTGGCGGAAATGCTGAAAACTCAGCAACCCGGATTTTACGTTTAGTGAATACACCCGAGGACTTAGAGACCTTTTCCGGATATAATATTGCATTCATAGATTATCCCGGCTATGGAAAAAGTGACGGATCACCTACTGATACCAGTCTAAAACAATATGGTCTTACTGTATATGATACTCTAGCTGCAAGAGATGATGTCAGTGATATCATTGTCTTTGCATTCAGTATTGGCACCGGCGTCGGTAATTATGTTTCTTTCCAAAGACCTGTGCATAAACTGATACTTTTTGCACCCTATGCGGATGGTGTGGATTTATACAATAATTATCTGAATGTTTTCTATGGTCCCCTTAAATCATTGGTTACATACCACATGGAAGCAGTAAAGTATGCTGAGAGCATACAGGTCGCACCTCTTATTATAGCTTCCAAAACCGATAAAATTGTTAGCTATAAAAGTTCCGTTCGTTTGTCTGAAGCATACCCTTTGGGTAACCGTTTCATTACTCTGGAAGGAATCGGGCATAACGATATTTGGAAAACTCCCAGTGTACTGATGGAGGTTAAAAAATACCTGAGCGAAGAATAATAAAACCTGCCATTTTTTTATAAAATTGGACAGGATGCTGTCTACAGAATTGATTATAATAAGTCTGTCAGACACGGAAAGAGAACTATGGATTGGATTACTGCCATACAAATGATGTTGACCTATATGGAAGAGAATCTGATGGGTGATATCAGCTATGAAGATATAGCAAAAACCATCCATATATCGAATATGTACTGTCACCAGGCATTTCGGTTGCTGGTTGGTATGACTCCCACCGAATACATACGGAAAAGGCGATTATCCCTTGCCGGACAGGAACTGAACTCCACAGACACCAAGGTAATTGATGTTGCTTTAAAATATGGGTTTGAATCACCGGAGAGCTTTACCAAAGCATTTACTCGCTTTCATGGCATCAATCCAAGGCAGGCAAAATTAGCGGGTGCTACACTTACTCTGTTTCAACCTATAAAGATTGAGTATCGGGTGAAGGGCGGAAAAGTAACCGATTACCGTATTGAGCAGCGAGAAGCCTTTAATCTTCTGGTTTGTGAGAGAACTTTTAACATTGAAAGGACTAATGAGAAAGGTAATCACGAGATTCCTGACTTCTGGGAAGAGAGCTGGAAGAATGGTTTGTTTGACTGTCTGAATCCCTTTGGCCTAAACCAGGATCATTATGCAATCTGTTCTCCCCTATCAAAAGAAAGCAACGACTTTAATTATGGAATCGGAGTGATGTGCGCTTCCAGCACGAAAGTACCGGAGGGATGTTTACGCAGAAGAGTAGAAGGCGGTTTATGGGCAGTGTTTCCATGCTTTGGTAAGGATGGTAATTGTATGGAACAGATGTGGGAAAATATTTACTATGCATTTTTGCCTGAATCAGGATATACCATGCGTGATTATGCGGACTTTGAATGTTATCCTGGCAAAAAAAGCAGTCTCTTTTCAGAAATATGGGTTCCCATTCAAAAAAAGTAGTGTCTGACAACTATAAATTATATTGATGAAAGGACGTGGAGCGATGAAAGTAGCTGTATTAGGTACAGGCTTTGGAGCAGAACATGCACAGATTTATGAACGTCAGACAAATGTGGAGCAAGTAATTGTCTGGGGAAGGAATCCCGAGAAGCTTGAAAAGCTTAAAAATGATGGTAAGGTTTGTGTTACTACAAATATGGAGGATATCTGGCAGGATGACAGCATAGATCTGGTTGATGTCTGTCTCCCCAATCATCTGCATAGGGAAATGGCCATAAAGGCAATGGAATCGGGTAAGAATGTGTATATCGAAACCCCTATCGCAGAAACAATGGAAGATGCAAAGCAGATTTTAGCTACGGCCCAAAAAACAGGAAAGAAGGCCTTTGTCAATCTATTCATGCGATTTGAATACCCCTATGATTATCTATATCAGGTAAAGCAGAAAAGAGAACTGGGGGAGCTGAAAGCGTTGTATGTAAAGAGAGATACCCCTCCATGGTGGGGAAATCTTGATCCGCATGAGATAGGCATTCAACTGATGATACATGATGTTGACTTCATATGCAGGATGCTGGGTGCTCCTGATGAGATCAAGACTTCTTTTGTTCAGGTGAGAAAAAATGAGTCCATTGTCAGTGCCCTTATGCAATACCAAAATGCTTATGCTCAAATTCAAGCTTCCTCTGCTATGCCTGGTGCCCACCCATTTTCTTTAGGCTATGAAGCCATTTTTGAAAAAGGTACGCTCCGTTTTTATGAGGATGGTTACGAAAATAACAGAACAGAAACAAAGCTTTCACTCTTCACAGCAAATGACCGCATTGTTGTACCAATACAAGATTCGTACGGAAACGAAGATGAAATCAAGCATGTGCTTGCCTGTTGTGAACAAAACCTTCCCATCCAAAACTCTGCTTTTGATGCCGCATTGGCTCTGGAAACAGTGCTTCGGATGAATGAAAGCATGCACCTAGCATAATATATTTTATCAATTTCAATAAAAAAAGGGCAGTCCACAACTGCCCTTTACAAAATACATATGCTCATTTGAAGTTGCACCTAATTCTTTCTAGGTGACGTTGCACAATTCTGTGCATGGCTTAGCAGGGAATCAATCTTCTGACCCACAAAAGCTCTATGTTCCGGTTTTACAAGAAAATAAAGATAAGATTCTTTTAAGTACTCAGCAGGCATACCTCGACCGACTATTTTAAAGTTTATAAAGCCTTTATCTATGTAACTCCCTATCATCTCATTTGAAATAAATGCTGGTTTATTTATACACTCTGAAAATTTTCGTTCCTTTGTTCGGTTGGGACATGGAAAAGTCGAATGTGCATCAAACTCCAGCTGCGCCTTAGACTGTTGATTATAATGCTCTGTACGCTTAGGACAATTGGGATAACAGATCTCATTTACTAAAATTTCCACTCTGTCCGCATGGGGCTGTATGGACTTTAGTATCTCTTCATTATGATTCATATCATAATCCAAAACCACCAGGTAATAATCCTTTTCCAGTTCCTCACTCAAGGCTTTTAAATCTACAATTCTTTTTGTTGTGGAAGATATTCGTTTGAAGCTTGGATATTGGATGCGGATGTATTCCTCCAACACAGGAGTATTAATCAGCACTTGATTTTGCCCATTATCCGCCAGCAGCATAATTAAATTACAATATGTGTCATTTAAATGCTTTTCTTCTAATAATGAATTGGTCCAGGTGAAACGAACTGGTACTCCAAAATTGTTATACATATTAATGATAACTGACATATCTCGTTTGCTTGTGATTCCAAACACAGTACGCCCACCATTCCAGATTGCGCCGGGAAATGTACCATACACAGAGCCAATCTGATAGCCATCAAAAAACTTCTCTGGATAATCCCTCATGAAATTAATCATGATTTGATTCATAACACGATAATAACAAAAGCCTGGTAAATGCCAATATATTTTCTTTTTATCATTCATGGTATTTTCCTTTCGTTTTTACCACTACAAAATTATCTTTGTTGATATTTAGAAATACACTTTTATGTTCCATCATACTGCTAATTGTCATGCTTATGTTTTATATTATTCAATTTTTAACTCGAATACCATCTATACTTTTATGTTGTTTAGTATATCACTATCCTAGTGTAATGTCCAGATAAGTGATAGGTTCTGATATGGAAGATAAAGGAAAATGAATATGCTGAAAGTATTTATTTCCATCCATAGGAGATCATGATGCCTGTGGTTTTTGTAATTGAAACACTTCCTCTATGCTTCTTCAAATATCTGACAATTCCATTTTGTTGTCTACAATAATCCTCTGCTTCTTTCCGGCTCGTGCCATGATTCATAAAATAAGCGATGTCCTGCTCTATTTCTGTCTCCGGTTTTTCATTACTCCAATGATCTGCAGAAATCACACTTTCCAGAATTTCTTCATAGCCTTCCTGGTCAGGCTCTAAGAAAGTTACCTTATCATTCATCCGACATACCACTTTACAAAGCCCGGCTTCCTTCATATAACCGGGAATTTTCATAGCAATGGAATAGTCCCTATTTTGCTTTTCCAGTTCTGTTTTCCACATCTTTTTTAAGCCTTCATGCTCACACAACTCTCTGTAATCCATACCTTCTATGTACAAACCATCTGCTTCAAATTCCCGATTGCATTCCATGCTTACCACAATGCCACCAGGATTGGCATAATCTATCATCTTGTTAAGAAAAGTCTTTCCCTCATTCACATGTCTGAGTACAGCCTGACTGATTACCATGTCATATTTCCTGTTTGCCTTATAATCCATGATATCTGATACTATAAACTCCGTATCATAGTCCATTTTGCCATATATATTTTGTGCTTCCTGAATCAGATTTTCCGAAAAATCAATCCCTACATACTTACTTCCTTCCGGAAGTAAGGGCATTAGTAACAACCCCATTGCACCATATCCACATCCACAATCCAGAATAGTTACAGGTTTTGTGATTTTCCACACTGCTTGCACCAAAAATTGAACATAATCTTCATTCCACATGGCTTTTCTGGTTCTCTTCAGATATTCTACGCGGCCTTCCCAATACTCAACAGTACCGGAATTGGATGGTTTATACTCCCGTTCTAGTGGGACTAAGCCTAACAAAGCATCCACTGACACTCCAAAATAGGCGCTGATCTGTGGCAGCATGGATATGTCCGGAGACACCACTCCATTCTCCCATTTACTGATTGTCTGATAGGATACAGAAAGAATATCTCCCAATTCCTGCTGGGTCATTTTGTTTTTTTTTCGTAACTCTGCTAATTTTAAATTTATCATAAGCTATTTCCTGCCTTTCTTTTTCTTTATCATATCAGCAAGTACTATTTCTTGTCTTTAGCTGATGTTTCTAGTGAATTATCGTTTTATGAGAACTCCAACAGATTGAAAAAGAAATCAAAATTTAGCTTTGTATCTGCTAATTTCATTATATACACTTTTGTATGGCAAGGCAATTATTCCACTGGTATAAAAAAACAGGCAGCCATTACTGGGCTTGCCTGTTTCCTTTTTCTCATTTATGCGCTCTGGTTCCATCACGCCTTACAACCACTTTTTTTTCATGAAGGGATTTATCATGACTTCTATCGGATTTATAAGGACTTTCTGTTTTATTTCGCCCATCGGACCTAAAAGAACCTTCTGCTTTATTTCTTCCATCGGACCTAAATCTTCTTTCTCCCTTGAAGCCGCCTTCTGTCTTGCGTCTGCCTTCTCCATTACTGCGTGAACCTGTTCTGGAATCACTTCTCCGTCTTCCACTGGATGAGCTTACACTTTTGGAGTCTTCCACTACGATTTCCTGCTGCTTATCTCCAATCTGCATTTTTATTAGGGCAGTGAGAATCACCATGGGATCCAATTCCAGGCCTGCAATCTTTTCCTCAATTTTCTCCTGTAGCTCATTTAAATTTGTACCAGCTCCCAACTCAGCTGCATTCTTTAGTGCTTTACTGAGCTTAATGTCCATAATCTGGTCTGCTTTAGGAACTATCATTTCGGTCATCTTTGACTTGCTGATTCTCTCTATTTCACGAATCCGATACAAATCCCGGCCATAAGCAAATGTAAATGCCATTCCTTCTTTACCGGCACGACCTGTACGTCCAATTCTATGAATGTAATATTCAATATCCTGCGGTATGTCATAGTTGAATACTGCTTCTAAGTCATCCACATCAATACCACGTGCTGCTACATCTGTTGCTATCAATATCTCCAGGTTGCCGCTTTTGAACCGATTCATAACGAAGTCTCTCTGGCCTTGTGTCATATCACCATGGAGTCCTTCTGCCTGATAACCACGCTTCTTAAGATTTTCAGAAAGTTCATCTACCATTCTTTTGGTATTGCAGAAAATAAGAGAACGCTTGAAACCATAGGTTTCCAACAGCCTGCTGATGGTTTCTTCTTTATAGATATTCTTCACTACAAAATAGTACTGCTTAATTAAAGATATCGTCAGTTCTTTTTTACTCACTTGTAATAATGTGGCATCATTCTGATATTGATCCGTAATATCCAGAATAGCCTGCGGCATAGTAGCAGAGAAAAGAGCTGTCTGATGTTCCTGTTTGATCTCAGAAAGAATCGTTTCCATATCTTCCCTAAAACCCATGTTCAGCATCTCGTCTGCCTCATCTAGCACTACCATTTTTACATGATCAAGCTTAATGGTACGTCTACGCATATGATCCATCACTCTGCCGGGGGTACCCACAATAATCTGGGCTCCATCCTTTAATGCCCTGATTTGTCTGGTGATGTCCTGCCCGCCATATATTGCTACCATCTTGATTCCATGCATGTATTTCGAATATTTTCTAAGCTCCTCTGCTGCCTGTATAGCAAGCTCCCTAGTAGGGCAAAGGATAACTCCCTGAAGATTATGATTGTCTTCCTCGATTTTTTGCAGCATAGGAATTCCAAAAGCTGCTGTTTTTCCGGTACCTGTCTGTGCCTGACCAATGACATCTCCGTTTTCCATAAGTGCAGGTATTGCCATTTCCTGTATGGGCGTCATATTTTCATAACCCATTTCCTGTATGGCACGTAATATCCTGCTGTCTATATTCGAACCTTCATATTGCATACTTACTTTTTCTTCCATGTTTTCATCTTTTGTAATTGTTTTCACACTCTCTTCGTATAACTTTTCTATCATACTAAAATCTATCTCCTATTATTCTTATTTCATGAGAATACACCATAAAATAAATTAAAAAAGCACTTTTATGAAAATGAAGTACCTATCCTATTCCATAAAAAAAACAACGTCCCGTGTAAAGGACGTTGTTTGTCTACTTTTACGTATCGCCTTATTTTATGTTACTTTTTTCGAAATGTCAAGAAAAAAAACTTTATACATGAAAGTCTGACATAGAACTATCTAATTCTGAGGCAACCTCATTCATCTTACTGATCTGATCCTCCATATTTTGAATCGTTGCACTTACTTCCGTAACAGAAGCAGAAGTTTCCTCTGTACTTGCGGCATTCTCTTCTGCAATAGCCGTCAGGTTTTGCACAATATCTACTACATTAATTCTTGCTGAATCCATCTTGGCTATATTAGCTGATATATCGTCTACACCCTTAGTAGAAATATCAACTCCCTTCTTTACTTCAGCGAAACTGGCACCTGTCTTCTCCACATTTGTATTCTGCATGGTAATAATTTCCTTCACTCCATCCATGGTTGTTACTGCTTCTTGGGAGTCATGAATCAGGGAATCAATAATTCCCTCAATTACTCTGGCAGACTCGTTGGACTGTTCAGCAAGCTTCTGTATCTGGGATGCTACCACTGCAAAACCTCTTCCCTGTTCCCCTGCTCTGGCTGCTTCAATTGATGCATTTAAGGAAAGAAGATTGGTTTCTTCTGCAATTGAGGTAATCATGACAGTTGCTTCTCGTATTTTTAGTGCAGACTCATTGGTAGTATGGGTCTGTCCATAAATTTTTTCAATGGCTTCCTTGGTCTTTAGGTTGGTATCATTTAGCAATCCTAAAGTATGGTCCGCTTCTTCTCCTGCTGCTTTCATAGAAGCTGCATTGGCATTTAAGTTTTGTACCTGTTTCCCGGTTTCTTCAATCATGTTACCTATTAATATAACGTTTTCGGTAGCTTTCTGTGTTTCCTGTGCCTGGGAGCTTGCACCATCTGCTATCTCTCCAACTGCTTTATCAACCTGGACAACTGTTTCACTACATTCTTCAGCACTGTTATGTAAACATTCTACAGTCTCATATAACTCTTTACTCTGTTTATTTATTGTCTCAAATGCCTCCACCAGTTTCTCTCTCAAAATACTGGTAGCCAGACTCATCCTTCCTGTTTCATCTTTACGCTGATCCATTTTTAAATGATTATCAGACTCTGTAAAATCCAGTTCAGAGAGCTTCACAATATTCTGGGTCAGTTTCTCAATAGGGTGAACTATAAATCTTGCCAGGACAAATCCCATCATACCATATACAATCACTGATAAAATACAACAAATAATTCCGATATTTAGCGAATGGTAATATTCAGCTAATACTTCATCCCTGTCAGCCGTTATAACTAAGATATAACTGCCTTCCTGGTCTACATAATAAGCAGCAAGTTTATCAGAACCGTTATATTCATAGGATATAACGGTCGGCTCAGGAATGCTTCCTGCCTTCAGTTTTTCCACGAGCCCTTTTACCACCTCGATCTCTACGGGCTTTCCTATCTTTTCCGCAGTCGGGTGATAAAGCACGGTTCCCTGTGCATCAACGATAAAAGCATAACTGGACGCCGCAAATGCAACTTTAACATCTCCAAAAATTTCTGCAAGAGAAGTACTTTGTAAAGCCACTTCTTTGCCTTCCAGTTCAATCTCTCTATCCAGGTTTTTTCCATATGCAACTGTTACATCATACATATAGTTATTTATATTGGATGATATGACTTTTCCCATATTACCTAATAATATAACAGCTAATAATACACAACTCAAAACTACCGATCCAATCACACATGCTGAAATTTTAGTTACAGTAGAATGAACAAAACCAACTTTAATTTTCTTATCTTTCATATAGTCTGCCCCCTATCATTATAGTTGATATAATTTTATACTATTTTGTACAAACTTTCAACATATTCTATGCCATATCGACAAACCATCTGATCATTTCAGTAATTTTTCCGTCAGCTTTGTGTTCCTTGATAATGGAAATAGGATACAAGTAAGCCGGGCCGTATCCTCAAAGAAGAAGAAAACAGGCTAGTATCAACTAGCCTGCCACATATTCTCTATAATCCTCTTCACTTGCAAACAAGATGTAATCACCTTCCACATATCCCATGTAACCGCTTGCTGTTGGATACCCTTTCATATGCTACCTTCCTTTCACAATTCTGATTTATTGTTCTGAAAGAAAGATAGCATTTTTGCAGTACTAATAATCGTACTTTATCGAGTTCCTTTACACCTTTTGCACTTTGCTCCATTTTGTGACTATTTTGTTACTATTCACAGTAACCTATTATCTCATAACAGATTTTCCAATTCATTCTTAATCTCTCCGGAGGTAACCGCAATCTGTTCCATGCTTGCAGAAATCTCTTCACTGGAAGCTGCTAAATTCTGAGCCTTCTGGTTTACAGCTTCTACAATATCTATTAGGCATTCTGTTTCACGTACAATCTGTTCAATCTGCTCCGTGATCCTTAATTGGTTATCCATGGTATTCTTTGCAGAATCTGCAGACTGTGCAGCCAGCTTATTAATTTCATCAGCAACTACTGCGAATCCGCGTCCGTGCTCGCCTGCTCTTGCAGCCTCGATAGAAGCATTCAATGCAAGGAGGTTTGTCTGGGTTGCAATATCTGCTACTACTATATTATTTGCTGTAATTGCACCAAGAATATCCCTGATCTGATCCATATAGTTCTTTAAGCTTGCGCAGAATTCTGTTACATCTACGATTTCAACAGAAATATCACTGCTTTCATGAGCATTGCTTGTATTGCTTTCAGCAAGTACGTCCAACGCAACCTGTAAGTCAACAAACTTCTTGTTAACAAGCCCAATCGTATCCGTCAACTGTACATGAGAATCCTCAATTACCTGTTTGCTTCCTGCAATTTCATCTGCCATCAGCTGAGCCTGCTTTTTATCTTCCTCAACCTGACCCTTGATATAATAGATACAATTTTCCTTGTAATTGAATCCGTTAAGAATTGCCTCAGCCATCTGCTTGCAGCCATCATATCCACAGCAAGAACAGTTAATATTCCTATCAGCTTCCGTTTTCTTGTTCATGCTCTGGAAAATTTCATTTTCCTGTTGAGCTGTCGGCTTCTTCGTTACGCATTTTGCGGATTTATCAGAATACTTACGAATAAAATCATCTAAATCCAATTGCTTAAACTGTTTATTTAATGCTGCCATTCTCCGCTTCGGTGACAACTTTTTGCTCCAAGCACTCCTTAAATCATTCTTCTTAGATGCTTCTCGAATACGAAGAACCTCGCATAATATGCTTTCATCATTCAACTTGCTTTCTTCGCAACCGGTACCATACAGACATCCTGCAGAACAGTTCAATGCATCGATAAATAAGTAAGGCAACTCTCCTTTTGCAATCTTGTCCTTATTTTCCTGCAAATAGTGGTACATATGCTTCTCACCTTCCATTTGACGAATAAACACGGACTCACCTAAAAGCCAATATACATTCTCCTTCAAACCACCGGGAGTCGGATAGTAAGAACCGAGACCACACTCAATCTCATCGGATGCAAGTGCAGAGCCCTTTATATTATGCTCCTTCATATACTTCATCAAATGGTCAAAGGTTACATTGTAGCTGATATATTCGCCGCAATTCGGATCATGAATCTCATTATACTTTGCAATACATGGACTGATAAATGCTAGCTTGTCACTAACGCCCATATACTTCTTTGTATAAACAGCACCACACATCATAGGACTATGTACCGGGAACAGCTTCGGGAGCAGCTCCGGAAGATTCTTTTCAATATATCCGACAACAACCGGACAAGGCTGGGAAATGCCGCCTAAATAGTGATACTTCTGAATATAATTGATATAAGCCCATGTCGTAATATCTGCCCCAAAGGAAATACTTACAATACGATTTACACCCATACTCTTTAAAGCACCTAACGTACTTTCGTATTCAATCGGGTAATTTGCCTTGAAGGCCGGTGCAAGAAGAATAGAAATACTCTCACCTTTTTTTTAATCTTCAAAAAACAATTCTGTATCATCACGAAACTCTCGTGCATGATGCTCACAAACATCAAAGCAGGCGCCACAACCAATACAACGATCGCTGTCTACCTCTATCCGATTCTTTCCGTTTGCATCAATAACAGATACGCATGCACCATCACAGGAACAAGCACTAATACACTTATTACATCCGATACAATTGTCGTTAGTAAATACTAATAAGTCATGATTCATGTTCACACCCTCTTCCCATTTGTATTTCAGTAAAATGTAATTTTATCACCTTGTACTATAGTTTTATCTTAATGTATATAGACATAATCGTCAAGCAAATCAACCCTTTAGGGCAGTACAAAGAGGACGCATTTAAGCCTAATCATTCTCTTTACTCAAATTCATCTTTATGCACCATGAAGAAGTCAAAATAACTCCTAACATTTTCTAATTCGGTCCATGTCCTTACGTCCACCGGATTGGAATCAAGGTCATAGATCTTGGCCCCTTTCATAGCTAATAGAAAAGGCGAATGGGTGGAAATAATCAGTTGACACTGAAAAAATCTGGCAGAGTCCTCCAAAAACTTTACCAATTCCAGTTGCTTATGAGGAGATAAAGAATTTTCAGGTTCATCCAGTATGTAAATTCCATTCTCATCAATCTTTTCCTTGAAATACTGGAATGCACTTTCCCCATTTGAGTATTCTCTCATATTATTAACCAAAGTTTTTCTCACAAACTTTGACTGGGTCTTTGACTTAGCCATGTTTGATTTTCTCAGCTTTTCCACATCCGCCAGGGATTTTAGTTGGAACGATGTATACTTAAGCTGCATGTATTCATCAAATAAGTCTTCTCGCTTGTGATCTATGTTCTGATTTAGGTTACGAATATCCAGCATACTATCAAACACACCATCACTTGTAATAATGGCTTTGTTTTTAAATGAAGTATCTGCATACTCTATACTGCACTTATCCAGATACTCCTCAAAAAAATTAGATCGGTTGTAAACAGTTTCACGATCAGCCTCAATCCTATTTGCAATCAGATTGAGCGCCGTTGATTTCCCGGATCCATTTCCACCATAAAGAATGGTAATATCTGAAAAATCAATTCGTTCAAATCCTTTTTGCGGATAAATCTGAAAGGGGTAATAAGTATCATAGCAAGTTCTTCTCTGAGAAAAAATAAAGTCTTCTTCTGCCTTCCATGAAGCGAATTTAAAATAATGCAAGTATATCAAGATGAATCTCCTTCCTCTGTGCAATGTCCTTAATCATCCTGAAGCATCGCCTTAATGGGATTTATACCTGCCGCCTGCCTCTTTAACATAGGCAAATTTTCTTGCATATAATTTTCCAGCTGATGAATCTCATCATGCGTAAACCCAGTATTCATTGTAATCTTACATTCCGGAATCATTCCTTCTGCCAAACGAGTATCCTCTTCAAAACGAACATATGCTATTTTCTGATCTCCTTTAACGGTCATACCGGATACTAACATATTCATATTGTTTTCACCTCATATCGTGATAACCTAATAGCTAAAACTTCATATTCCACTGGTTCTAAAATAATTCCAGATTTTCATGACAACCTGCACAACACAGGTTACCAGAATGATACCAAAGGAAATGGCACCTGCCTCTTTGATGACAAAACTTAAGTTCTTAGCAAATTCTATACCGTTATTCTGCACCAGATTGTAGGTTGCATAATATAAATCACTTCCCGGTATCAGCGGGATCAACATGGGAACCAACAGGATAATGACAGGTGTCTTCATAATTCGTGCCAGTATTTCTGACAGGACTGCTACGGTTATGGCAGCAGCAAACACGCCTATCACCTTATCATCATATAAATGCACAAAAACCAAATACACATTCTGAGACAAAACAGCACCTACCGCAGAAGCCAGTACCTTTTTACCTCTCACATTAAACAAAAAAGAAAAACCCAGTGCTCCTAAGAAGGCCAGAATGGACTGATAGATTGTCTGCATCATAATCCGCCTCCCATCTGCCATAGAACCAGTGCCACTCCGCCAGCAATAGCCACGGCACGAATTACCGCTTCACAAAGGCCTAATAGACCGCTGATTAAATCGCCGTTGATCATATCTCGTAGAGAAGTGGTCAGAGACATTCCGGGTATCAAAAGCATAATGTTTCCTATAATAATTTTATCAGTGGACTCTCCTAACCCTGCCTTTACAAGAAGTAAGGTTACAAAAGCAATCACCGCTGAACAAAATATGGTAAGTATGATATTTTGTACCTTCAGTTTTCTGCCTGTCCACAAAATCAGCCTAAGTGTCAATCCGCAAATCAAAGCTGCTACCATGTCTCTGACACTACCGCCGAAGAAACCTGTAAAAACCGCTGCCACAAATCCGTAAATGCATAAAGTTACAATTTCTGAATACCCTTTTTGATTTTTCATTTCGTCAATCTGGTCCATTAATTCCTTCAGGCAAAGAGGCTCCTTACAGACTGCCCTGGACAGGGAATTACATCTTTCCACCTTATACATATCTGTTTCAAAAACCTTTATTCTTCTGGTTTGTGTATAAATATTTCCTTCAGGCTCGTATACCGTTACTACAATACTTGAAGTGATTGCAAAGACATTCACTTTGGAAAAGCCATATGCGACTGCCATATGCTGAATGGTATTTTCTACCCTGTTAACTTCAGCACCGGATATTAACATCGTTTCACCTACATCCAAGATTGCAGATAATAGCTGTGCAGGGTTCTCTTTCATCTCTTTTCCTCTCCGTCATTCCTTGACTCAAATAATATTTATTGCCTACTTCTTATCAAGGAAAAGGAATGACATTTCTGTTAACAGTTTTTCTGTATCGGTTAAGATCAGCTCCGCATCTGTTTCCACTAATCCGGTTTTACGGTATTTATAGGTGAAAAAGGGATTCCCGTACGCAGTAAACAGAAGCTTATCCTTATATTTTTTCAGTAAGGTGGGGATTTCGGTGGGATTGATACAGGCATCGGGTCTGAAGGTAAAGGTGATTCTTTCATTTTTTCCTTTTATTTCAGTCATATAGAGTGCATGAGCGGAAACCCTGATCGGGGCAATCCGTAACAGATTATTCACTGACTTGGGAATTGCGCCAAAGCGATCCAGTAATTCATCCTTCATGTCATCCCGCTCTTTGCTGCTTTCAATACTTGCAATACGTTTATAAATATCCAGTTTTTGCACTTCATTCACAATATACTCTGCAGGAATAAAGGCATCAACATCCATATCCACAACGGTAGTAAAATCCTCGATGGTAGAAATTCCTTTTAGATTCTTCACCGCTTCATTCAGCATCTTGCAATACAGATCATACCCAACAACTTCCATATGTCCATGCTGCAATTTACCCAGCAAATTGCCCGCTCCACGAATTTCCAGATCCCGCATTGCAATTCTAAAACCACTGCCCAGTTCGGTGAACTCCTTTATGGCAGCCAGTCTCTTTTCAGCAACTTCCTTTAACAATTTATACCGTCTATACATGAGAAATGCATAAGCTGTACGATTGGAACGACCAACTCTGCCTCTGAGCTGATATAGCTGGGAAAGCCCCATGTTGTCAGAATCATGTATAATAATCGTATTCACGTTTGAGATATCCAGTCCGGTTTCTATAATCGTAGTAGAAACCAGTACATCAATTTCTCCATTTATAAAATCATACATAATACGCTCCAGCTCCTGCTCCTTCATTTGACCGTGAGCATATGCCACAACAGCCTCGGGAACCAGATTCTGTATTGCCGCAGTAATATCAGCTATGTTATTAACCCTGTTATATACATAATAAACCTGTCCCCCCCGGGACAATTCACGAACAATGGCTTCTCTCACCATCTCTTCATTGTATTCCATTACATAGGTTTGAATTGGCAGCCTGTCATTAGGTGCTTCTTCTAATACACTCATGTCACGGATTCCAATGAGGCTCATATGAAGAGTACGGGGAATAGGTGTAGCGGTTAATGTGAGTACATCCACATTCTCCTTCATCTTCTTGATTTTCTCCTTATGTGTAACGCCAAAACGCTGCTCTTCATCTATGATGAGCAGCCCTAAATCCTTAAATACCACATCCGCAGACAAAACACGATGGGTACCGATGACAATATCCACCATTCCCTTTTTCAAATCTTCCAAAGTCTTCTTTTGTTCTGTACCACTCCTAAATCTGGACAATAAATCAATGCGTACTGGAAAATCCTTCATACGTTGGTTGAATGTATTGTAATGCTGCTGAGCTAAAATTGTAGTAGGCACCAGATATACTATCTGTTTTCCCTCTTGAACTGCTTTAAATGCAGCACGTATAGCAATCTCTGTCTTTCCGTATCCAACATCCCCACATATCAAACGATCCATGATTTTGGTACTTTCCATATCCGTTTTGGTGTCAACAATAGCAGAAAGCTGGTCCTCTGTCTCCTCAAAGGCGAACATCTCCTCAAATTCCTTTTGCCACACTGTATCAGGACCGTACTGGAAGCCTTCTGTCTGCTGCCTGATCGCGTAAAGTTCCACAAGGTCCTTGGCTACAGCATCCACTGCTGTACGTACCTTTGTCTTGGTCTTTATCCACTCCTGGGTACCTAATTTGTTCAGCTTAGGCTTCTTTGCATCTGCAGAAGCGTATTTTTGTATGACATCCAGACCGGTGGCAAGGATATAAAGATTGCCTCCGTCCCTGTATTCTATTTTCAAATAATCCTTTACTACCTTCTCTACTTCAACTTTTTCAATACCACGGTAAATTCCCAATCCATGGTTTTCATGCACTACATAATCTCCTACCTTAAGTTCATTAAAATCCTTAATCTTCTGCCCTTCATACTTGGACTTAGGTTTCCTCTTTTTTCTGACGGCACCAAAAATATCACTTTCTGAAATGACAACAAATTTAATCAAAGGATATTCAAATCCTTTACCTACATGTCCATAGCAGGTTAGTATTTCACCGGGCAAAACCTCTCTTTCGGGGTTCTGCGAGTATACAGCTGACAGCTCCTGATCCCGTAAATCCTCTGCCAACCGCTGTGCTCTGGTTCTGGAGCCGGACAACAGAAGTACACGGTAACCGTTTTTCTTATAATGTTTTAGATCCTTTACCAGTGCTTCAAAACTATTGTTATAGGAGGAAATACTTTTTGTAAGAATATCAAAATGTTTCTGTACTTTTATCAATGGATTCTTCATATCCATTGCCGCTAAAGTTACAAATGACCCCTTGGCAATAGCAGCTACTGCTTCCTCACAGCCAAACAGAATCTGCATCTGCCCCGGAAGCACATATCCCTTTTCAGCTCTGTGGCTCATACTCTCACTGAATTCCATTTCCACAGCCTGACCTTCTTCATGAATTCTAGCGGGCTCATCCAGAAATACACAATAGTTTTGGGAAAGAAGCATCACAAGGTTCCTTAACCGGTCATCTTCATAAAAATAACGAATATATCCTTCTATACCGGACAGATTCTGGAATTCCATTACCTGTTCCTTCAGTTCTCTGATCTGCGTGGTAATTCGGTGCGCTTCCTCCGTCTGAAATGCATCCCTGAATATTTTCTCCTGCTTTACAGCTTCTCTTTCTATGCGTTCAAAACCCTCTTTTTTGGCATTCTCTGAAAGAATAAACTCTGAAGCAGGATAAATTCTGATGGAAGACAATTGCTCCACAGAACGTTGGCTCAGGATATCAAAACTACGAATGGATTCCACTTCATCACCCCACAGCTCAATTCGATAGGGGTTTTCTTCTGTGAGATCAAAGATATCGATAATACCACCTCTGATAGAAAATTGTCCCGGTGATTCCACCTGATAACTTTTTTCATATCCCATGGCAACAAGCCTGCGGGCAAGTTCACCTTCCTCAATGTCTGTTCTTTTATCTACAAAAATGATATCTGTTTCAATATTCCAGGCTACCTGTGGGGTCATCAATGCAGCAAAGGTCGTCACAAGGGTGAATGGTCGTTCTTCTGCAAGACGCCGCAATACCTTTACACGCTCTGTAGTTAACTTATTTCCATGAATATCTGCTTGAAAAAAGATTAGATCCTTGGCGGGATATATCATGACATTCCTGTCATAAAATTTATACTCATCATAAATTTCTCTGGCTCTTTGGTCACTATAAGTAACGATGAGTTTGTATTGAAACCCATCGCTAAGTCCATATATCATATGAAGTTTCTGGGACTCCATGCATCCGGTAAGAGCTACCGGCTGTTTCTGCTTATATACCAGATTTTTGATTTCATCATACTCTGCAAGTTCATGCAGAGGTGCCAGTAATGCCTGCATGTTTACCTCTTTCCGTTAAAATGATTCATGGCGGGTTCTATACCATCAGATAGGATCATACGGATAGCATCTGCAGCCTGTTTTGCTGCATCATCCATTATCTTTCGTTCTGCCCCAGTAAAATGGCCCAGTACATAATCAGCCAAGTCGTAACCCTTAGCCTTTTCTCCTACTCCCATTTTTATTCTTTCAAATTCATCATGCCCCAAATAGGATATAATATTTTTTAGGCCGTTATGCCCACCAGCACTTCCTTTTTTCCGTAGGCGGATCTGTCCTAACTCCAGGCTGATGTCATCGGACACCACAATCAAATCCATGCGTTCATCTAATTTGTAGTAATCCAGCAATTCTCTGACGCTCTCTCCACTCAAATTCATATAGGTCTGGGGTTTCGCCAAAATGACCTTTTGTCCATCAATATAGCCCCTTCCGACGACTGCTTTTTTTTTCTTCTCTGATATACTGATATTTTCCTGTTCTGCTAATGTTTCTATGACATCAAATCCAATATTATGCCTGGTATTAGCATAATCTCTTCCCGGATTTCCTAATCCAACGATCAAAAACATGGTAACACCTTCCTTTTATGGTATAGTATAACATTTTATCCAAATATCTTGCAACAATAATACGTTAGTACAAAAAAGAGACGTCAAAGGCGTCTCTTTTTTTTGATACTTACTTATTCTTACTACATTTCATCTGGTTCAAGCATCGCTTTGTCATAGTTCTCCAAAATTATCTTTTGGATGCAATCCCTTGTTTGTGAATTAATGGGATGTGTTATGTCGCGATACTCACCATCAGTTGCTTTCTTACTAGGCATTGCAATGAATAACCCCTTTTCACCTTCTATTACTTTTATATCATGAACTACAAATTCATCATCAATAGTAATAGATACAATCGCTTTCATTTTGCCTTCTTTCGTAATCTTACGAACACGAACATCTGTAATCTGCATTCTGGTAACCCCCTTTAGCATAACATTAGATGACATATCTTTCGTCACGTTCTATCACTATCTTGATGTCGTCCTCCCCAACATAATAGGAATTTGCTCGAATTGTATCTCTGCTTTCTACAATACAATTCTCGATATGGGTATTATCCCCAATATATACATCATTCAAGATGATAGAATTCTTAATCAAGCAGTTGTTTCCTATGTAGCTCTTTTTGAACACAACAGAGTTTTCCACTACTCCGTTTACAATGCATCCACTGGAAATCAAACTGTTCTTAATCTGGGCACCCACATTATACTTTGCAGGTGGTAGGTCATCCACTTTGGAATAAACATCCGGATACTGTTTAAAGAAATAATTCCGTACTTCCGGTTTTAAGAAATCCATATTCGTATTGAAGTAATCTTCAATTGACGCTATATTTCGCCAGTATTCACGAATCTTATAACCATAGATACGTTTCATATCCTTATATCTAATCAGGATATCCCTTACAAAATCATATCGGTCTTCTTCTGCGCACCGCTCTATCATTTCAATGAGCTGACGCCTTCTTATCACATATATACCGCAGGAAACCGTATTGGTCTTTGCCACAATAGGCTTTTCTTCAAATTCTTCTATTCGGCACTCCTCATTCATTTTGATGGTTCCAAAACGTTCCACATTAATGTTTGGTTCCATTTCTCTGCATACAACCGTAATATCTGCCTTTTTCTTAATATGATATTCAAGCAGCTTGTTGTAATCCATCTTATAAACGCAATCGCCTGATACAATGACTACATAAGGTTCGTGACTGTTCTTTAAAAAGTGAAGGTTTTGGTAAATGGCATCAGCAGTCCCTCGATACCAGTTGCTGTTTTCTGCTGTAACTGCCGGCGTAAAAACAAATAATCCTCCCTGCTTACGTCCAAAATCCCACCACTTGGATGAACTTAGGTGTTCATTTAGACTTCGTGCATTATACTGTGTAAATACAGCTACTTTTTGTATTCGGGAATTCGTCATGTTGCTAAGTGCAAAATCAATACTACGGTAGCTTCCTGCAATTGGCATTGCTCCAATGGCACGCTTTTGTGATAATTCTTTCATTCGATGGTTATTACCACCGGCTAAAATAATTCCAATTGCTCTCACTGTCACACACCTGCCTTAACTAAAGTTTTACCACTTGCGAGAGTGGAATTTTCGTAATCCTCCGGTTTTGTTATACCGGAAATCATGGTATTCTTACCAATCGACACATTGCACGGAATTACGCTCTTTTCTCCTACTGTTACAATTCCATGATCATAAATGTGAGGAGCAGAATTATTTGGGGCTTCCTCTCCTATACCCAGGTGTGCACCTTGTCCTATTACAACATTCTCTGCAATAATTGCTTTGTTGAGTTCACAATCTGAGTTAATAAAGGTATTATTCATAATAATGGAATCACGGATTACAGTATCTTTTCCTATGGTAACACCACAACCAATGACTGAATTATATACCTTTCCATAGATATCGGTTCCTTCTCCAACAATGGAGCGTTCCACCACGCTATTTTCTGAAATGTACTGTGGGGGTAGGATTTCACTCTTCGTATATATTTTCCAGTACTCCTCATAAAGATTAAATTCAGGAACAATATCAATCAATTCCATGTTGGCCTCCCAGTAGGAATTCAATGTACCAACATCCTTCCAATAACCATTAAATTCATACGCATATAAGGGCTGTCCCTTCTGGTGACAGTAAGGAATCACATGCTTTCCAAAATCCAGTGCCGGCTGTTCTGCCATGGCAATCAGGGATTCTTTTAGAGTTTTCCAGCTAAATATATAAACTCCCATACTCGCAAGATTACTTCTTGGATTAACTGGTTTCTCTTCAAAATCAATAATCTTATGTTTTTCATCCGCAATCACAATACCAAAACGACTGGCTTCCTCCACAGGTACAGGCATTACTGCAATGGTCACATCTGCATCGTTTGCTTTATGGAAGTCCAACATCACTTCATAATCCATCTTATAGATATGGTCACCTGAAAGAATCAATACATATTCAGGATTGTAGCTTTCCATATAATCCATATTCTGGTAAATGGCATTTGCGGTACCGGTATACCATTCACTGTTGTAACTTTTTTCATAGGGAGGTAATACTGTCACTCCACCTATATTTCTATCTAAATCCCAGGGAATACCTATTCCTATATGGGTATTCAGCCTTAGCGGCTGGTATTGGGTCAGAACACCCACTGTGTCTATTCCAGAATTAATACAATTGCTCAGTGGGAAATCAATGATTCTATACTTTCCACCGAAGGAAACTGCAGGCTTTGCTACTTTGGATGTTAGCACACCCAGACGACTACCCTGGCCGCCTGCCAATAACATGGCAATCATTTCTTTTTTAATCATGCTATCACCTCAACAACTAGTCTTTTTGGGTATAACGTTTAGACGTATTATACCATACCATTTACAGAAAGTGAACTATTATTACAAAAACTTATCTGATTTCCCCTCTTTTTCCGTATATTTTCCTGATAGTATTTGTATTTACATTTCCTTATATTGTACATTTTTACTATATTCTTTAAAAAAAGATTCATTTATGCATAAAAATGTCTTTCTGCATATCATACGGAAAATATTTTTCAAATATATACATTTAACATTTGTTTTTTATAACGCTAGTGCGTATAATATATGAGTACCTTTAGGCTACTAAAATTTAGAAAAATAGGAAGTGTCATTATGTATCAGATAGATTTTAAGCACCCTGCACATATTTATTTTGTTGGTATAGGCGGCATCAGCATGAGTGGGCTGGCAGAAATCCTTCGTGAAGAGGGTTTTCAAGTATCCGGATCCGACAAACAACATTCTCCCCTAACTCAATTCTTAGAAAACAAGGGAGTCAGTATCTTTTATGGACAAAGGAAGGACAATATAACCCCTGACATAGACTGTGCGGTATTTACCAGTGCTATCCATCCGGACAATCCGGAATATATTGCCGTGAAAGAACAGAATATTCCTTTTTTATCAAGAGCCGAACTTTTAGGACAGATTATGAAGAATTACCGTACTCCAATTGCCATCAGCGGTACCCATGGAAAAACCACAACTACTTCCATGATATCTGAAATTCTTCTTTCTGCTAAACTTGACCCTACCTTATCCATTGGTGGTATTTTAAAATCCATCAATGGAAACATCCATGTAGGCAAATCTGAATACTTTGTCGCTGAAGCCTGTGAATATACCAATAGTTTTTTAAGTTTCTTCCCTAGAATAGGTATCATTCTTAATATAGAAGAAGATCATTTGGATTTCTTTAAGGATCTTGCTGATATACGAAACTCTTTTCATCGTTTTGCAGAATTACTTCCCAAGGATGGAGCCCTGATCATTAATGGTGATATTGAAAACGTTACGGAGCTGACTAAAGACCTTTGCTGTAAAGTCATCACCGTTGGGCATACCAGTTCAAGTGATTACTATTATACTGATGTGACATATAATAATATGGGCTGTCCTTCCTTTACGCTCCACGGACCTAGTGATCAGACTCAGCGTTTATCTCTTAATGTACCAGGTGAACATAATGTATATAATGCAATGACTGCTTTTGCTGTCTCTGACATACTGGAAATATCAAGAACGATTGCAGCAAATGCTCTTTTGGTGTTCCATGGAACCGACAGACGATTTGAGTACAAAGGCACCATCGGCGGTGTTACTATAATAGATGATTATGCACATCATCCAACAGAAATTACTGCAACTTTAAAAGCCGCATCTAATTATCCGCACAAAACCATTTGGTGCGTCTTTCAACCACATACTTATACTCGAACCATAACCTTTATGAAGGAATTTGCTGAAGCACTTTCCCTGGCTGATAAAGTTGTTTTGGCTGACATCTACGCATCCAGAGAAACTGATACTCTTGGTATCAGTTCCAGAGATTTGCAGAAGAAAGTTCAAAGTCTGGGAAAGGACTGTTATTATTTTCCTTCCTTTGATGAGATTGAAAGTTTTTTACTACAGAATTGTATCAACGGAGACTTGTTGATAACTATGGGAGCCGGAGATGTAGTGAAAGTCGGCGAAAACCTTATTGGATATTAGTTGTCCACATTATCCACAATTTTGGGGGAGTATATAAGTTCCTTAAATTGTGGATATATCTGATTTAAGTGTGGATAATTTTTACTACACCAATATGCTTACATACTGATTTTCTATTTTTGCATCCACAATATCCACAATATCCACATATGCCCAGGAATTCAGTATTTACAAGGGTTTAGCGGGAATCTGCCTATTCCTTTTTAAAAAAATGTGTGCTATACTTATCCTTGCTAATATCAATGACAAGAATATACTTTTGTCGGAACAGGTGAGTATATTATGGGGCAGTTTACGATTTGCGCCGATGACTGTTTGGATGTAACCGTCATCTCTAACAAATTTATCGACGAATATATGAAAGATGCAAACGATGCACAGATTAAGGTATATCTTTATCTGCTACGCATGATGAGTGCCAGCCTTGCTACAAGTGTATCCGAAATTGCTGATAATTTTAATCATACAGAAAAAGATGTTGTAAGAGCCCTCAAATATTGGGAAAAAATCCAGCTGCTTACATTGGATTATGACGAGTCCAAAACATTATGCGGAGTTCGACTAAAAGCTTTATGTAAACAAAATCAAGCTTTAACCGGTCAATCCATGGACGGTGATACAAGGTTTGCCGTATTATCGGATGGGCAGAAGGAAGTCGTTTTGTCAAAACCTCCTATTGTAGAAGCAGTGGTAACCATAGCTTCCAAGCAATCCCAACAGGCTAAAGTGGACTATACAAAACCAACCTATTCAGCTGATGATCTACGGGACTTCAAGAATAAAGAAGAGACCTCCCAGCTATTATTTGTAGCTGAAAGATATATAGGCAGACCGTTAAGTGTAGCTGACATGAAATCCATCCTTTACTTTTCAGACATCCTGCGTTTTTCTGATGACTTGATTGATTATCTGATTCAGTATTGTGTGGATCGGGGTAAGAAAGATTTTAAATACATAGAGGCCGTTGCTATCAACTGGGCTGATTCCGGTATAACTACTCCTAAACAAGCAGAAAAATTTTCTTCAAAATATGATAAGTCTGTATACTCTATCATGAAAGAATTAGGTAAAAGCAGTGCTCCTACCAATAAAGAAGTAGAATATATGAATCGTTGGATTAAAGAATATGGTTTCTCTTCTGAAATAATAACGGAGGCCTGTGAACGTACTGTTATGGCTACCGACAATCATCGTTTTGAATATGCCGAGGGTATATTAAGCAACTGGAAAAAAGAAAATGTACATAAGAAGTCAGATATACAGCGCATTGACGAACTGTATCAGAAGCGCAAACAGCAAAAGGTTCCTGTTGTTGCTGCTACCACCGGAAACCGGTTTAACCAATTCCCCCAAAGAGATTATGATTTTGAGGAATTAGAAGCAAAACTGCTTAGTAAGTAAAGGAGAATACAGTGGCCTTAACCAACTCACAATATGATGCCATAAGGCGGGAATATGACGCAAAGCAGCTGAAAAACAGACGTATTTTGGAAGAACGCAAACAGGAAGTTTATACCGTTTGTCCTGCATATGAATATACAGTAAACGAAGTTTCCAGGCTCTCTTTGGAATATGGAAAAAAAATCATCGATGGAGAACCCGGTTCTGCACAGGCTTACCACAAAGCTCTCGCTGCGCTCTCTGACAAAAAAATAAATCTTCTGTTACAGTTGGGATATCCAACTGACTACTTAGACCCTGTTTATGACTGTCCTGATTGCCAAGATACCGGTTATTCAAGTGCCCAAAAGTGCCATTGTTTTGAGCAGAAAATCATTAATATTTTATTTGAACAAAGCAATATGCAGAAAATATTAAATTCCTCTCATTTTTCTGAACTTTCATACGAATACTATAAAGGTCAAGATTTACAAAACTTTAAAAAAGCAGTGGAAACAAGCCTAGACTTCATTAAAAATTTTGCTGCCAATGATCAGAGTATTCTGTTCTATGGGGAAGTTGGTACCGGCAAATCTTTTTTATCAACTTGCATTGCCAGCGAAATCCTAAAGCAGGGATATTCTGTCATTTATTTTTCCGCAACTAATCTTTTTAATATGCTGGCAAGATATACCTTTGACCAAAATAACAAAGAAATGCTTTACAAGACTTATGAAGACCTGTACAATTGTGACTTGGTTATTGTTGATGATTTGGGGACAGAAATATCCAATAGCTTTACCAATTCACAGTTTTTTTCATTTGTTAACGAAAGAATATTACATCAGAAACCTATTATTATTTCTACGAATCTGGGTCTGGAAGATATTAAGCTGCGTTATTCTGAAAGAATTTTTTCCAGACTGACTAGTAATTTCACCTTCCGCAAATTATCTGGTCCTGATATCAGGGCTCTCAAAACCATAAAGTAAACATATAAACCAAATCAGAAAGCGAGGTCTTTATTTCATGGGAAATCGAGAAGAAAAGCGTAATTTGGAGACTATTCCTGTTGGAAGTCTTGGAATTATTGCATTGGAGGGCTGTAAACCATTAAGCGAAAAGATCGACAAGTACCTGGTAAAATGGAGAACAGAGAGGGAAAGCGAACATAAGGAAAGTCTTGCCTTTTCTGGATATCAACGTCCTTCCTATCTACTCAATGCCAAAGTACCACGTTTTGGTTCCGGTGAAGCCAAAGGTATGATTTTAGAATCCGTAAGAGGCTCTGACTTATATCTTTTGGTAGATGTAGCAAATTATAGTCTCACTTATTCTCTTTGCGGCCACGAAAACCACATGTCACCTGATGACCATTATCAGGACTTAAAACGTATTATTGCTGCCGTAGGTGGTAAAGCAAGAAGAATAACGGTTATTATGCCCTTCCTCTATGAAAGCAGACAACATAAGCGTACTTCAAGAGAGTCTTTGGACTGTGCCTTGGCATTACAGGAACTGGTTCATATGGGTGTAGACAATATTATTACCTTTGATGCACATGACCCCAGAGTTCAGAATGCCATTCCCTTAAATGGATTTGAAACAGTACAGCCTGCCTATCAGTTTGTAAAAGGCCTGTTACGCAATGTGAAGAATTTACAGATTGACTCAGACCATATGATGGCTATCAGCCCTGATGAGGGTGGTATGAATCGTGCTATCTATATCGCCAATGTATTAGGACTTGATATGGGTATGTTCTACAAAAGACGCGACTATACAAAAATTGTAAATGGTCGTAATCCTATTGTAGCACATGAATTCTTAGGAACCAGCGTAGAGGGAAAGGATATGATCATTATTGATGATATGATATCCTCCGGTGAAAGTATCTTAGAAGTGGCAAATGCCCTCAAAGAGCGGAAAGCGAATAACATTTTTGTATTTGCTACCTTTGGTCTCTTTACCAATGGTCTTGACAAGTTCGATAGTGCCTATGAAAAAGGCATCATCACCAAAGTTCTCACCACTAACTTAATATATCAGACACCTGAGCTATTAAGCCGTGACTGGTATATCAATTGTGATATGAGTAAATACGTTGCTTATATTATAGATACACTGAATCATGATTCTTCTATCAGTGATTTACTCAATCCAAATGTGAGAATTCAGAATGTAGTGAACAAATATAAAACAGGCGATTTATAGAATTTGCTTATATTGCATAAAAATTAAAATGACTCCGAATGTACCATGCATTCGGAGTTTTTTGGACCAAGAGAGGACATCAATATGAAAAGAACACTAAACATCAAAACCATCGCTTTAATTGGTGTTATGGCTGCAATCATCTGTATTATGGGACCCTTTTCTATTCCATTGCCTTTTAGTCCCGTTCCCATTACCCTTACTAACCTGGCAATCTACTTAACCATTTACGTTCTGGGTATGAAAAAAGGCACTATAAGCTTCTTCATCTACCTTTTATTAGGCGCAACCGGACTTCCTGTTTTCTCTGGATTTAGCGGTGGAATAGGCAAACTTCTTGGTCCAACAGGTGGTTATCTATTTGGTTTCATTTTTATGGCATTGATCTGTGGTTATTTTATTCAGAAATGGTTTCAAAAATGGTATCTATGTCTAGCTGGATTTATCCTGGGAACTGCAGTCAGCTATCTACTAGGTTCTATTTGGCTTGCATACCAGTGCAGTATGTCGTTTCAAGCAGCATTAATGGCTGGTGTCATCCCCTTTATTCCCGGTGACCTTATAAAAATCATAGCATCTCTTCTATTGGGACCGGTATTACGGAAAGCACTGTTGCGTGCACATCTTATAGCATGACCTATGCTTGTTATTTAATAATCTCGTTTTTCAGAATTGATATGGCTTTCTCTGGCTCTTCGAATAGAGGACTGTGTGCGGATTCTTTAAATGTGTAGAATTTTTTCTCCGGTGCATTAATTTGTTCATAATATTGCTTTTGTAGAGAATAACAGCAGGTATAATCATATTTACCAGCGAAAAAGAAGATTGGTACCTCGATAGATGAAACTTTATCAAAAGCATTGAAGTGCCAAGCTTCATATACAACCGCATAGTGAAAAGAACGTATCTTTCCCTTCCAGATATTAATTCGTTCGGCTTGAGTATAGGCCTTACTTTGCAGACTTGGAAAAAGTATTCCTGTAATTACGGAATGCATATATCGTGTTGTTCCAACACCCAGTTCGTGCATAGCGGTATCCCGCAGTGACGAACTAATATATTTTTCCAAATCTTCTTTGGAAGTGTCTATATTATATTTTTTAAATTTCTTAACCATATTCTGATTACCAGTTTGCTCATACTGTTCTTTCATATAATGATAGGCCTCTTTTTCCGACTCCATCTGATTGCACATCTGTGATATGGCAATATAAGAATGGTAATAATCAGGATATAACTGAACAGTACGCAAAGCAATATATGTACCAAAGGAATGCCCCATAATATAGATTTTATCCTTATTAAACCGCTCACGAAGATAATTCGTGATTGCAATCGTATCACTGATATACTGATCGGTTGTAACATCGGCAGAATCAAGAGAGGAATCATAGGAAAGCCCATTGCCACGAAATTCCATATAGCAGACAACATATTCATCAGACAGGCTGGTTGGATAGAACGATTCCAACAGGTATTCAGGAAGGCCCGGACCGCTGCTGCAGAAGAGAATTACAGGTTTATCCTCAGCTTTCCCAGTGATAAACATTCCAAGCCTGGAATGATCCAACTTAATGAAAGTTTTCTCACAGACACTGCCTTTCAGAACTGTTCCATTTTCATCCAGATAGGTAATCGGTCTTCCGTCACCCAATGGTAATATAATGAATAATACTACAGCTAAAATTAGTAATACAACACTCAGAATTATAATATATTTGATCATAAATTCTTTCTCCTCTTTATATTTTTATATTCAAAAAAACCCCGTTATATTTTGATACATTGAAATAATGATTTCATACAGAATTGATCCATCTAAACTATTCAACAAGTATCTGTTCCAGTACATCTTCCCAGATAAAATCTGTTGAAACTGTATCCAGTGATGCAATGGATGCTATTCCATGAACTTTTGCCCACATAGCGACAATACCATACTTGATTCGTTCATCGGGCAACCCTTTTTTTCGATAAATTCTGTATGTTGTTTCCTTAAAAAAATGAAAAGGTGGATAGTCAGTCGGGTTCATGTTGGATGACAGGTCTATTGTTATACAGGGCTGAGAAAATAGAAAAGTAAAATAAGCAGGATGATCTATAAAAAACATTACATAGGCTTTTCCAATACTTAGTAGAGTTCTTCCCGTTTGATTATCTTCTGGTTCACATAAAGCTGTTTTCATGCATGACATCAACTTTTCAGTAACAAAGTTCTGCATCGCAATCAAAAGCTCGTCCTTGTTCTTAAAATGACTGTATGGAGCTGCTTCACTAACACCACACGCTTTCGCCAGTTTGCGGAGGGAAAGATTCTTAATACCGTCTTCCTGCACCATATGGATACCTACAGTAATTAGTTGCTGCTCGAGATTACCATGATGATAGGGGGATAATTGTTTCATATATAAGTTGTGTCCTTTCTATAGTTCTGGTTATTGTGTTATAGTTATTTCTTTTTTCAATAGTACCTTATAATTAATCTTAACACCGTTAAGTATAACTTGTAAATGTATGAATGTAAAGCTTTTTCAGTATTGGTTCTATGTAAGACAGAAATTAATAGCAGAAAATTTGTAAAACTGCAATTTCTCTGCTATTAAATATTCTAATAACTAATTACTTTATCTGTCGGGACAATTGACTTTTTTTGCAGCAACACCCAAGCACTTTGTGTTTTCCTCATAAGTCTTACCCGTCAAGTCACTCCAAATATCCTGTACTTGATAACCATGTTTCTTCATTAATTGCAGAATTGTCTGCTTAGAGTAATAATGATCCCTTAAATTATAAGTAGATACCTCACCTCTGCTATCAATAATAATATGTTGGCGGAGATAAACATTTTCTTCTTCATAGTCAAAAGTCTGTTCTAATACAAGATGCGAATACGGCCTCCAGAATCCTGATTCGCTCATGTACCAATTGCGCTTAGGTTGCTGTTCCCAATTGTATCTTGTTAAGACATCAAATACAAATATTCCATCCGGTTTCAAAGCTTTATGTATCTTCTCCAGTAACAGGTCACGTCTACTATCAGAAAGTGCACCTAAATCACAGTAAATTAGGAAAATAGCGTCAAACTCACAGGAATAGTCCATTGTAAGATAGTCCTGATAGATATACTGAATGTTCAAACCATTTGTATCTGCATACGTTTTTGCATAACTTATAGAATTTCTTGAATAATCCATACCTACAACATCAAATCCATACTGCGAGAACCTAGTACAGTAAAGACCAGGTCCACAGCCCAAATCTAATATCTTTGCATGTTCTTTTAAATTAAGATATTTAACCAGCCATTCTACAATTTTGTCAATTGTTTTATGACTATAACTTGCAGCATCCCAATCTGGATTTAAGTGAGCTTCCAACATTTGTTGTGATATATGAGGATCATCCCAGAATGGTTCTTCATTCGTAGCGTGTAAATCTGGCTTCTTTTCAGAGTTTAACAACAGTTCCATGTTTATGTTATTGTTCAAAATAAGGTTCTTACTTCTTTTCATTATAATTAGTTCCTCCAATATTTATTAACAGAATAAAACATACTAATTTAGAATAAAATAAAGCCGTAGATTTACTCTACGGCTTCTATTTCTTGATGAAAGCTCATATAAGTAATCTTAAAATCATCATTAATTGAGAACAAAAGCTAAACTGTCTATAAAACAGTCTTTTCATTATCTCAATTATTTAATTAAATG
>DATERV010000173.1:0-4196 GCA_035271185.1 Lachnospiraceae bacterium
AGGGTGCCTTCCGGATTCCGGAAGCCACCCTCTTTATCGTTGCACTCATTGGCGGTAGTATTGGTTCCATTCTTGGCATGTACACCTTTCGTCATAAGACAAGACGCTTTTCTTTTGTCTATGGCATGCCTGCTATTCTTGTGTTGCAGATTATTATCATCATTCTGCTGCTTTGTTTACCCATACAATTTCTTACTATGTAAATTCATCTAGTACCCTCTTCCAAAAAGAATCCTTTTTCTGGATAAACCCATAATGGTTGATACTCTATCTAAAATACTGGAGGAAGCCCGGAAAATAAAAGATTCCTCTGCTCCGCTGATTGAACTTCGGGAAGACAAAGGAACCTATTATGTTACGAACCTGAGATTCTAGACAGCTACGATAACACCACCGTCATTGGCATATAAACTGCTGATTCCCGCCGTATCCATAATCAATATTTCTCTGCAGGAGATTTTACCTTCTAACAGCCTTTTCACCGTCTGAGCCCTTTCATATGCATTGCAATGGCTAATAATCACACGTTTCTCCAACGCATCATGTAATTCGCTCACAATGATATCCACCATTTTAGTCAGTGCTTTTTTCATGCCTATTCCCTGACCCCTTTGATGAATAATGCCGTGATCTGCACCCATAACAGGTTTTATATTCAGGGTAGAGGCTACTACTGCCTTCACACTGGAAAGCCTGCCATTTTTTCTAAGAGTTTCCAAACTATCCAATACAAAATAGGTATTCATTTTGTCCCTAAAATCATTGATTTTTTCCACTATTTCCTGAAAAGAAAGACCTTGTTCCTCCAGGTCCATCAATTTCATGGCAATTTGTGCTTCCCCGCAGCTGGCTGATTCAGAATCAACCACATAAATCTGCTTGTTGCCATAGGTTTCCTTATACAGTTTCTTTCCAAGCTCTGCACTATTATAGCTGCCACTCAACTTACCTGAGAGGGTCACAACATACACACGCTCCACATCTGCATGATAAGCTTCCATATATCGTTGTGGAGAAGGGCAGGAAGATTTGGGGCACTTGGGGTATTCAGCTACCTTCCTTAAAAATTCTGCCTGGTTAAAACTTTCATCATCCTGGATCTGATACTCTCCCACTTCAATGCTTAAGGGTACTCTTTCCAGTCTTTTATCTGAGCGTAGTTTTTCGGGAAGCTCACAACAGCTGTCCACAACAATTTTATATGCGTTCATTTTCCAACTCCTTATTTATCTTCATTTTGTTCACTCTTTTATGTAGTTTTTAAAACCACCTCAAATGGTATCACATGTTTGCTTGTGTGTAAATAGTCAAATAGAATAAATCATTCATATAATGACTATGATTTCAATCCTATTGTGTCTGTACAAAGTAGTATTTAGTTGACACCAAATTTAGCTATCGGTATACTGTGTTTAGCAAATGAATTCACATAAAATGCAATTGACGGAGAAAAAATTATGCTAGCGCTGCAAGTTACATCACTTAAAAACTTTATGAATGCACTTTTGGCTGGTGACCTTTTTGATATTTTTCTATTGGAGGAAGCCCTGATTGCAACAGCTGCCACCTACACCATAGACGGCAGAATCAACAAGGATTTTTACACCACAGAAGAATGGAATAATAAAGAGGAACACCCATATGAATTTACTTCCTGGCAGAAAATGAAATCTACCTGTTTTAACCTGATCAAGGGCAAGCGTACTCCTTTACAATTTAAGTTTGTTTTTCAGCTGATGCCAGTACATACCGCTTCCATATTTAAAAATGGGAACTCCACTGCCACGCCTGATTTGATCAAAGCCTTTGTGGTAACAGTAAAATACGATGGGGAAAAAGTAATTCTCTGCACCGGAACTTCTTACACCACCTTTGTCATGGATAAGGAACCCGAAAAACTATGGGATGCTGCATTCCAACAGTTTTTATATAAGAAAGGAATTGCCTGTGAGGTAATATAACTCACAGGCAATTTTTCTATTCATTTTTACTATCTCCGTTTACTGCATTCGTTGTTGTAGTATCCGTTTCAGTACTTTCTGTTGTACTCTCCTTGGGTTTAGGTGCATGCGGTGCCACCCACTCCAGATCAATCCTGGAATGATACTCCTCCGGCAATGCTTCTTCCACATACTGATAGAAATCATTTATTAATATTCCTGCTGCGTATTTGTACAATCCCTTTACCTGGTTCTTTATGGCCTCGAAATATGCTTCATCCTCTTCTACTCCGTCTCTCCAGGTGGTCTGTTTGCCTTTTTTATAGTAGCTGACTTCATCTGTGATAAAGCTTCTGTCTGAAAAAATCACCAGAGGGGTACTGTCTGACAAAATATCCCTGCCCACATAAAGTCTGGAATCGTAATCAAATCCGAACAGATTCAACAATGTAGGTACAATGTCCAAGGAACTGGCGGTCTTATCAACAGTAACAGTTTCCATCTCACTATTCCACAAAATCAGGCTGTTTTTGTAAGTATCTAAATTGTCGGATATTTTTGTGCCTGCCAGCTCATCCAGATTAGCCACATCCATGGCATAAGGATAATGATCTGCACTTAAACAGATTACGGTTTTTTCCAATTTACCTGCTGCCTCCAGTTGCTCTATAAGATACTGTAATGCCAGATCCAGTTCCATGTTACAGGCAATATAAGCTCTTCCTTCTTCGGAATAAGGCAAATCAGCCACTGCATCCTTATGAAGGGAAGACATCTTATTCCCGGTAAAATTATAGTTCATGTGTCCTGAAACAGTCATATAGTAAACATGGAACCTGTCCTCACCGATGTATTCGGGTATGGTAGCTTTCATCATATCCAGGTCAGATGCCGGCCAGTAATTGACATGGTCCATTTCAAATACCTGTCCACCCCAGTCAGATTCTGATAAGTCCCCCAACTTACAGGCTTTAAAATTATATCCCAAATTAGGATGGGTTAAATTTCTGGAATAATAGGACAACGAATTGTTATGGTAAGCATAACTTTTTACACTTTCTTTTGAAAAGAAGGCAGGTAGACTAAATACCATGTCGTCATCAGCACTTCTCTTAAAGCTGAACTGCTGATCCGGAATCAATCCAGTACAGTTTACATACTCCCCATCGCTAGTAGATGTCTGCCAAAGGGGTACATAATAATCTTCCACCACAAACCCGGAATGGATCAGTTTATACAAAGTAGGCGTCAGCTTTTCATCCACTGCATAGGAACAAAAGCCCTCCGCTGTCAGATAAATCAGGTTATACCCTTCAAACATGCCTGTATATTCATTTCTATTGGTAGGAGTCATGGACTGCATATATTCAACTAGCTCAATAATAGAATCAGAATCAGAATTGGCTATCAGACTTTCAAAATCTACCGGAAGAACATTGGGCGAGGTATCAACCTCCGGTTCCTCAGGCTCTGTAACTGTCAACGTTTCTTCTGTTGGTATTGTTTGTGTTTCCTCAGGGTAAACAGGTCCATTTACGGCAGTGACTGCTACTTCTCTTTCCTCCGGAAAGGCATCTCCCAGCACATCACGTACAAGGGAAGCCGATACACCATATTCTGTGATAATTCCTTCCGGATCATAAAAGCCACTATATTCTTCAAAATAATCAGTACTAAATAAAAATCCACCTGCCAGTATGGCTATATAACAAAGCAGACCTGCTGATGAGAGCAAAATACCGCCAACTCTTTCTTTTATGGAATGACTCTTCAGCACCAATTTCTTAACTTTCAACAGAATACCTGCAGCGATCAGAGGAACTGCCAATAACAGTAGCCACCCTGATGCCTTTAGAATCGCATATAAAGCTTCCCGCCAGTAATTGGTTACTGCCGCTTTACCTGTATTGGTGATGGCTGCTATCAAAAGTGGTTGCTTGAATATTTTCATGTATACCAACTGACTGGCAAAAAGAACATAATCAAACGCTAAGAAAATCCAAAAAATAATCCTGTTCACTTTCTTTTTCATAAACCCGGTCAGCACGGTTGATATACCGGCTAAAAAACAAGCCAGCGCAACTGACAACATGGGATTAAAAACAGCAAACCCAAAACCGGAAAAATGATAAACCAGTTCCATAAACAGAAAGGAACCTACAAAATAAGCAAATATCCAAATCATATCTTCACATCCTCATGTGTATAATTCTTTCTGAATTATACTACCATATTTCGACATGAAATGCATAAAAA
>DATERV010000174.1:0-73423 GCA_035271185.1 Lachnospiraceae bacterium
AACTCGGTCTATCAACAAAGCTTAAGAAAAATAGAAATAGCTTGATTTGTTGAAAACTAACAAAAACAGAATATATAATACGGTAAAAATAGAGAATTTATTTTCAAAAAACACTATTTCTATTGACAGAACATATATTAAAGTGTAAAACTAACCTATATACGAAAATTTACGAAAATTGAAAATTGGTTTGAAGGCGGTGATAAAGTGGAAGCTAAGTCATTTAACAGAGGTGCAGGTATTTTATTGCCGATTGCTAGTCTGCCATCCGAATATGGAATTGGTACATTGGGTAATGCAGCTTATCATTTTATTGACCTGCTTGTGGATTTAAGGCAAAAGTACTGGCAGGTATTACCCATAGGACCAACGAGCTTTGGAGATAGTCCTTATCAATCATTTTCTGCGTTTGCTGGAAACCCGTACTTAATTGATTTGAATACCCTTATAGAGGATGGACTACTCAGCCGTGAAGAGGTTAGAAGTTATAATTGGGGCAGTGAAGAAAATGACATAGATTACGCCACAATCTTTGAAAATCGTTTTGAGGTTTTACAGAAGGCATTTGATCGTTTTGATATAGATACAAAGGAGTTTACATATTTTTGCGAATTAAATCAGGAGTGGCTTACAGATTATTCTTTTTTTATGGCAGTGAAAACGTTTTCCGGAAATAAAGAATGGCTGCAATGGGAAGCGGGTTTGAGAAATCGGAATTTGGTTACAATGATGGAATATGAAGTCATACTAGGTAAGCAAATCTCTTTTTGGAAATTTTGCCAGTTCCAATTTTTCACACAGTGGTCACGCCTTAAAAAATATGCGAATAACAGGGGCATACAGATTATTGGTGATATTCCTCTTTATACTGCGTTGGATAGTGCAGATGTATGGGCAAACAGAGATGAGTTTTTATTAAATGAAGATGGTACTCCAAAAGTAGTTGCAGGATGTCCGCCAGATGCCTTTTCAGATCAGGGTCAGAAATGGGGAAACCCAATTTATGATTGGGAGAGAATGGAGAAAGGGCAATTTTCCTGGTGGAAAAAGCGTATGAAAGCCAGTGCAGGTTTATTTGATATTATTCGCGTTGACCATTTTATAGGTGTTGTTCGTTATTACAGTATTTTTTCTGATAGTCTAGATGGAAGAAATGGAAAGTGGAACAAAGGACCGGGGAAAAAGCTTACCGATGCTATAAAAGAGGCTGTTGGTGAGAACAGAGTGATTGCAGAAGATTTGGGTGTATCTATCCCAGGGGTAAAAAAACTGATGGCGAAAACAGGTTGGCCCGGTATGAAAGTATTATTATTTGCATTTGATGGTAATACTTCTAATGAACATTTACCACATAATTACACAGACACAAATATTGTTTTGTATGCGGGAACTCATGATAATGATACTGTAGTAGGATATTTCAAAGATAAAACAGAGTATGAATTGGCATACTTATATGAATATTTGGGAATTAGTGCTAAGGAGGAGATACCGGATGCAATCATCAGACTGGCATACTCTTCCATTGCTGACATAGTCATCATACAGATGCAGGATATCATAAAATTAGGTAACGAAGCCAGAATGAACTTACCAAGTACCGTTGGTAGAAACTGGCGATGGAGATTCAAAAAGGATGGGCTGACGGAGGAAAGAAGATCCTGGTTCAGAACACTTGCAACAATTTACCGCCGGTAAATCATGGAATACTTCATGTGATATAAGGTGTGAAAACACATTTTATATAGATACTAACAATGTATCATAAAGGAAAAGGAGAGGTAAAAATTATGAGAAAAAAAGCATTAGCATTATTTATGGCAACAGCCATGGTAGCAACAATGGCTGGATGCGGTAATAACGCAAACACCAACACAAAAAACAGTACAGAGAATACTACTGTAGAATCTTCCACACAGGCAGAAGTAAAAGCAAAGGATGTTGCTCTTACTGTATGGGCACCATCAGAAGATCAGTCTGATGAAACAGGAAACTGGCTTACAACAATGTGTAATCAGTTTAATGAACTTCATCCTGAATGGAACATTACTTTCACATACGGTGTATGTGCAGAAGGTGATGCAAAGGCAACTGTTACACAGGATGTGGAAGCAGCAGCAGACGTTTATATGTTCGCTAACGACAACCTGACAGATTTAATTGCAAGCAATGGTATTGCCAAACTGGGTGGTTCTACCCTTGAGTACGTACAGAATAACATGTCTAAGGCACTGGTTGATTCCGTAACTGTAGATGGTTCGGTATATGGTGTTCCTTTTACAACAAACACATGGTTTATGTACTACAACAAGAGCGTTTTAACAGAAGAAGATGTAAAGAGCTTAGAGACTATGCTTACAAAAGGAAAAGTTGCATTCCCTATTTCTAACTCCTGGTATATTGCATCTTTCTATGCAGCTAATGGATGTACTCTGTTTGGTGATGGAACAGATGAAGCAGCTGGCATTGATTTCTCTGGAGACAAAGCTGTAGCTGTAACAGATTACCTGGTGGACTTAGTTGCAAATCCTAACTTCGTTAATGATGGCGCTGGAGAAGGATTGGCTGGCCTTTCAGATGGTTCCGTAGTAGCAATGTTTTCCGGTTCATGGGATTACAATAATGTTGTAACTGCTATCGGCGAAGAAAATGTAGGTGCTACTCAGCTTCCTACTATCAATGTTGGTGGAGAAGACAAGAGCTTAAAAGCATTCTTTGGTTCCAAAGCAATTGGTGTAAATCCTAACAGTGAAGATATGGAAGTTGCTGTTGCTTTAGCTGCTTACTTAGGCGGAGAGGAAGCACAGAAGGCTCATTATGAAATGAGAAATATTCTTCCTACCAACACTACTGTATTAGCTGATCCTACAATCGCAACTGATGTTGTTGCAATTGCATCTGATGCATGTATCGCAAATACATCTATTATGCAGCCATATTGTGCAGCAATGGGTAACTATTGGTCAGCTGCTGAAAACTTTGGTAAATCCTTAGTAGCGAAAGAAATTACACATGACAATGCAGCTAAGATGACTGAAACATTGAACACATCTCTGAATACTTCTGTAGTTGAATAAGTAAAAGTAGTATAATAAAATGTAAATAATGAATGGTAACAGGGGATCAACGGAGTTTAGTCTTCGGATCCCTTGTTATATCATAAAAGGGAAAATAGTATTATGGAGGGCACGCACGTGAGTAAAGAAGCAGAAGGCAAAAAGAAGAAAAGAGTAAAAAATTTTGCAATGCCGTATACCTTAACTGCGGCTTTTAAAAAGGGTGATTTCGCAACCAAACTTTCTTTTGTGATTTGCGGTGCGGGAAATATTATATACAGGCAGTTTGTAAAGGGCTTACTGTTCATGGCAATGGAAGTTGCTTATATTATCTTTATGCTAAAGGGCGGTATCTACAATCTCAGTATGCTACCATCATTAGGATGGTTGAAGCAAGAGGAGATCTGGAACGAGTCTAAGGGTATTTATGAATATACAGCAGGGCATCAGTCTGTTTTATTGCTGTTGTATGGTGTGGTAACACTATTCATTACCTTTACTTTTATTTTATTCTGGATTTCAAGTGTAAGAAGTGCCTACAAGGCAGAATGCTTAACCAAAGAAGGGAAACATGTTAATTCATTCAGGGAAGATATCAAAGATTTACTTAATGGAAACCTTCAGAATCTGATGATGTCATTACCTTTGACGGGTATTTTGGTATTAACAATTATGCCACTGGTTTTTATGATCAGTATGGCATTTACCAACTATAGTAAGCTTGGAGATCATCTGGTGCTCTTTGACTGGGTTGGTCTAGAAAACTTTAAAAAAGTACTTAGCTTTAGCGATTCTATTGGACAACAATTCTGGTCGGTATTAGGCTGGACCTTAATCTGGGCCTTGCTTGCCACCGGACTTAACTATATATTGGGTATGTTGCTGGCTATTTTGATCAATCGAAAAGGTACAAGAGCCAAAGGACTTTGGCGTTTTTGTTTTATTTTATCCATAGCAGTTCCTCAGTTTGTTTCCTTATTGATCATGAGAACCATGCTAAATCAGGAAGGCGCAGTAAATGTGTTATTAAAATCTATGGGACTCATTGATGCATCTCTTCCATTCTTTACCAACGCAACATGGGCAAGGGTAACTGTAATCGTCATAAACTTATGGGTAGGTATTCCCTATACCCTGATGCAGGCAACCGGTATCTTGCAGAATATTCCACAGGAGCTATATGAGTCAGCTAAAGTAGATGGAGCAAATGCGGTGGTAACATTTTTTAAAATTACACTTCCTTACATGATGTTTATTATGACTCCTTATCTGATTACGCAGTTTACAGGAAATGTAAACAATTTTAATGTTATATACTTACTATCAGGCGGTGCTCCTACACCAGTGGGAAATTCTGCAGGCAAAACAGACCTGTTGGTTACCTGGTTGTATAAACTGACAGTAGACCAGCAGTACTTTAACTTAGGTGCAGTAATAGGTATTATGACCTTTATCGTATTGGCTATTGTAGCATTGGTGACTTATCGGAATACCGCATCATATAAAGACGAGGAGGGATTCCAATAATGAGGAAAGTAGAGAAGTCAGCAAAAACAAAAAGAATTGTTTCGGATACACTGGTACATGTGATACTGGTAGTTTTAGCAATGATATGGTTATTCCCCATTTTCTGGGTTATTATAACCAGCTTTCGTGCAGAACCGGGATCCTATGTTTCTACCTTTTTACCCAAAGGATATACACTGAATAATTATATACGGCTGTTTCAAGATACGACTGTTTTGAACTTCCCACAGATGTTTATGAATACACTGATTATTGCCATATTCTCTTGCCTGATATCTTCCTTTATGGTATTATGCGTATCCTACTGTATGTCGAGACTGCGTTTCCGGTTAAGGAAAACATTTATGAATCTGGCAATGATATTAACGCTCTTTCCCGGATTCATGTCCATGATTGCAGTATATTATATTTTAAAAGCGATCGGCTTGTCAGAAGGTGCCATGATCAGAGTAGCTTTGATTATGGTTTATTCCGGAGGTGCAGGACTTGGATTTTATATAGCAAAAGGTTTTTTTGATACGATTCCTAAAGCACTTGATGAAGCAGCTTTTTTGGATGGAGCAACCAAGTTGCAGGTATTCACAAAAATTACGATACCTCTTAGTCGTCCCATTCTGGTGTATACCATATTAACAGCTTTTATGGCTCCCTGGACAGATTTTATTTTTGCAAGGGTTATCTGCAGAGCAGAATCCAAGTATTATACTGTCGCACTGGGGTTATGGAAAATGCTGGAAAAGGAATATATTAACAGCTGGTATACTAATTTTGCTGCAGGTGCAGTACTGATTTCCATTCCCATCGCAATCGTCTTTTTACTAACACAGAGATTCTATGCAGACGGAATGTCCGGCGCGGTAAAAGGATGATTGCGTTAAAGCACGCAGATGGGAATAAATATGAAAAGTAAATGGATAAAGTTATTTTGTATACTGGGCATGGCTGCAGCCATGTCCGGTTGTGCATCAGGAAAAGATTTGGAATATCAAATGATGGATGATAAATATAGAACATTCTACGAGGTGTTTGTGTACTCTTTTTATGACAGTAACGGGGATGGAGTTGGAGACTTGAAGGGTCTGACAGATAAACTGGACTACATCAATGATGGGAATCCAGCTACAAGCACAGACTTAGGATGTAACGGAATCTGGCTGATGCCTGTGATGCCCTCTACTACGTATCATAAATATGATGTAACTGATTATTACGATATTGATCCGGAATATGGAACCATGGAAGATTTTGATGCATTCGTGAGTGCTTGCAAAAAGCGTGATATTCATGTTCTCATGGATCTGGTCATCAATCACACTTCTTCAGAGCATCCCTGGTTTACACAGGCGGTTGCCTATCTGAAGGGGTTAGGAGATAAAGAACCATCCACAGAAGACTGTCCCTATTTTGAATACTATCATTTTGCAAAAGAGAAGAAGAGTGGTACCTGGTACCAGGTGGCTGGTACCGAATGGTATTATGAAGCTGTGTTCTGGAGTAAAATGCCGGATCTGAATCTGGATAGTAATGCTGTGAGAGGAGAGATAGAGAAGATCACTGGGTTTTGGCTGGATAAGGGGATCACCGGTTTTAGACTGGATGCTGCAAAAGAATATGTATCAGATAATACAACAGCCAATATTGAAATCCTCAAGTGGTTCAATACAATGGTGAAAGAACAGAAAGAGGATGCCTACATTGTGGCGGAAATTTGGACAGACGCTTCTACCTACGCAAAATACTATGCCAGTGGTATTGATTCTACATTTGATTTTCAATTTGCTTCCCAGGATGGTATGATTGCAAGTGCTTTAAATAGGACTAAAGGAAATAATGCTGTTGCTTACGGAAAAGTCATAGGACAAATCAATGAATTGTTTTCTCAATACAATGAGGAGTATATTGATGCTCCTTTCTATACCAATCACGACATGGGCAGAAGCGCTGGATACTATGCCGGTGATGGCAGTATGGAAAAGACGAAGATAGCGCAGGCTATGAACCTTTTGATGAGTGGAAATGCCTTTTTATACTATGGCGAAGAATTGGGCATGAAGGGCTCTGGTAAAGATGAAAACAAGAGAGCACCCATGCAGTGGTTTTCTGATGTAACTGCAGAGGGTATGTGCAGGGGACCGCAAGATATGGACAGCATCAAAATGAAATATGGGGATTTGCAACAACAGAGCCAGGATCAAGCTTCCATTTATCAATATGTGAAAGATGTGATCAGAATCAGGAATGCATTTCCGGAAATTGCCAGGGGAATTACAGAGTATCTGGAGCTGTATTCAGATGATCAGGTCTGCGTCTTGAAAAAGACCTACGATGGTTCAGAATTACTACTCATATATAATTTATCTGCTGATCAGAAGGAACTTTCCAAAAATGATATTTTGGTAAACGAGCAGAACTTGAGTGAATTAACTGCCAGGGTTGTACTATTAGCTGGTGAGGAAAAAACTGTGGAAACAGTAGAGAGCATGGTTCTTCCTCCCTACAGTGTAGTAATTTATCAGTAAAGTAAATCCATGAATAAATGTGTGTATAAATTGAAAGCCCTGTAGGGGGGAACCTACAGGGCTTTCAATTTGTGTAAAAGGGGAATTCTTCCGGAATTGCTAATTAGCAATCTCGATATCACTATCAAGATATGTATATCTTACACCCAAAACCGACACATGTCTACAACAATATTGCGTCATATTAAAAGGATATTACTTAAGTAAAACTAAAAAAGGTATATTTTGGCGAAAAAGGTAGATGAAAATTATAAAATCATACTTAACACTCAGTAAAGGATTTTTCATCCGCTAATTCTTTTGGCACAGGGTATCCAGCCTTTTCCACGCGCTTTGTGAGTAAGTCCAGCCTATGCAGCTGTTGGTTTTTTTTAATCAGATAATAATCAAGTATTTCCTTATAAATAGGATTGTTCATCAAAGGTTCCCTTACTTTTGCTGAAAATGGGCAGTAAGTAAACAGAATGGTCCTTGCAGGCTTTGTCAGTCTTGGCGAACCGGTACCTTCAAAGGAAATATAGGTTATATAATCTCTTACAAACATTTCTTTAAAACTATTGCGTGCTTTTTGCAGAGATGATTTTAACTTTTCCCTTGTTTCAGATGAAAGCTCATGATTTTTCTTGTAAAATTGAATGTAGTCAAAATATTCGCTGGTCAGTGAACGGTCAGAAATATCATTCCAGCGCGCTCCCTGAACCCGTTTGCACATCTCCCAACGATATTCACCGGCTAATCTGGCAACTGCTGTATCCAGATTCTCTAAATAGATAATGGGAAGCATCATTCTTGCAGAAGTAGTACGCTTTCGTCCTTCTATTTCCTGCCACATGACACTACGGGTACCGACACAGGGCGTAAGCAGGATATCAGGCATCACTTCCATATGGAAATACTCTTTTTGAATGCCTACCGGTACATTGGAGTAAACGTATTCTCTATAAAAAACACTGTAGTCCTGGTCAATTACGTTTTTTAGTGCTTCCTGCAAAGCGTTTACAGAAACCATGGACATATCCAGCTGCTTAAGTACATTATGTTCAGAGAATACCGGACAGAATGTGGAAATGCGTCCATAGGTCATTTTGTTGACAACAGGGAACATATTTTGTAGCTCATATTCCACCTTTTTCCGCATATCATGGGCAAGAGTCGCCTCTTCCTTACCAGTTATCTTTCCGGTAACTTTCAGCGAATGAATATATTCCGTATAGTCTACATCAAATTCATTTCTACTGGGCTCTTTTTTCCCCTTATAGATGGCTAAAAGCCAATCATAAATGGTATAAATATGTTCATGAGCTTCGCCGGAAAGAAGCTCGGCCATATGACTCAGATAAATCGCATTGTCTTCTCCAGCAAGCTGTTCATCCACATATCCGAAATACAGAAACATTCGGACAGGAAGAGGAATATCGTTGTCACGAATAGCTTGAAAGAAAACAAGTTTGTATAACTCATAAAACTGTTTCGTGATATGTAGTCGTAAGGAACGGGAGTTATCATCTATGGCATTCTTATCTGATTCAGCTCTATATTTCGTTATCAGTTTTTTGAACATAGAACAAAAATCTTCGTCTGCAACAGCATAACTGAGTATGGTCTGGAGAGAACCAGTCAGGAGTGCAAGACCGGTATGTTTTTGTTTACTTGTGTGCTCGTCACCATTATTCTTGGTAGGAAGGAGATTTATACTGTTCTTAAAATCAGTAAAGCGTTGGGTAAATACCGCCTTATCTATGTAAGGAGAATTTGTTACCAGTTCCATGAAATGGTTAATCGTATGATATATTTTACCGGAATCAGAGGAATTGGAACCCAGCTTTAAATAAAGAGAGGAATAGATGTCAAAAAGGTCCTCTAAATCTTCGTTGATCAAAACATGAAGAATCTGCTTTTGGTATTCACTCAATGCCTTTAGAGAAGCCATTATTTTAGTGATATCCATACATGCACCGGCAATCAGACCTGTGGGAACACTATTATCCTTAGCAATGACAGATAAGCCGTTATCTGATAAAATCTGATGAAATCCATCATAATAAGAAGGTGCCCAGGGCTCCAAACTACAATCCTCATTGTAAGAAGACAGCTCGGATATTTCTGAAAGAATACGCGGCCTTAACTGATGACGCAGACAGCAAGACTGATAGAACTCATATTCCTGAATGCAGTTGGTATAAAGATCACTGCAGTAGAATTGTACAACCTCCAGCTGCTGTATGAGGTTATTTATCTGACGAAAAGCGGATCTTAAAAAAATCATACTGTAGTCTGGACTTGTTTTGAAGAGAGCATTTAAGGAATCTATGTCAGAAACGGAACATACAAGTAGTGAGGAATCCTCCAGTGCTTTACAGGATGTACTATGGATATCCATACAGAGATCACAGATACCGCACACTTCACCTTTCCCAATGATATATGCCCCACCAGGAAAGGATACTGAAAAGCTACCTTTCAGTATGAGGTAAAGCTGGGAAACAGGATGCTCCGCTTCATATAGAGTCTGGTTTTTGGAAATGGTAATAACTGCCATAGGCCCCTCCTAATAGTTAATATACATTTTACTACATTATAGACTTAGATTTGTATAAAAACAACAGATTGACAACGGTTAAGTAACATAATATCGTCATTATATGAACAAAAGTCACAAAAATGAATCTTTTCAAGAAAGAGTTACTGTACATTTTAGGAAATTATGGTAAAATGAAAATACATGAGTGTCATTTTTTATGGGGGTACTTGCATATGGAACAGGATTTGGACTATAGACATAAACTGGTTAGGCGCATAAAGCCTGAAGTGGAACCATTGTTTCGGTATTTACCATGGCTAGAAGCCAAGGAAGGTCAAATGGTTAGTTCTACATATACTGCAAACGATGTATCAACATATTCCATTCCGTTTCCCGTATACGATTCTACTCTGTTAAGTTTTATAAAAGAGGTACAAAAGAGCAGTCTGACAGATAAAAATTATGTATATATATATACACGTCACCGAATGAAAACCACCGAGGAGGAAAGGGCCCACATTGAAAATGTGACCATTACAAATCTGGAAATTCTCACGGGAGTTTTATCAAAATATATTTTAGGTGGAATGACCAAGGGATGGGTTTGGTCACAGGCTGTACAGGATGGCATTTTCCTTGCGATTTTGAGAAAGTTTCAAACGTTGTTTGAGTTATGGGATCAGCCAGAGGTAAAATTGGGAAAACAGGAGTAGGTACATATGGGTGAAAAATCGTTGCAAAAGAAAAGATATATATTGGAGACTGCCAGAACCGTTTTCATGGAAAAGGGTTATAAAAATGTTACCATGAAGGATGTTGTGGAAGCCTGCAATATCAGCCGAGGTGGTCTGTATCTCTATTTTGGAAGTACGGGTGAGATATTTATGGAAGTTCTGAAAATGGAAACAGAAGAAGCAGATGATGTTTTTTCTGACAGAATTACAGAAGATGCAACCATTGCAGATATACTCACTTTGTTTCTGAAAGAACAAAAAAAGGAGCTGCTAAGAAAGAAAAACAATCTGACGGTAGCAACTTACGAGTTTTATTTCGGAGAAACGATACCTAAAAAGAATAATATCCTAAAACAGCAGTTTGACGCAGCAGTTAAGATTTTAGAGAAGTTAATTGAAGCTGGTGTGACTAATGGCGAATTTATCTGTGATGACTGTCTAGTTACCGCCAGAAATATCATGTTTGTGCTAGAGGGATTAAAGATTGCTGCTCATACCATAGGTGTAACAACGGATATGGTGGATGAAGAATTAATCTTAATTTTAAAAGGGTTGAATATAGAAGAATAATGGAATCAAAAGCGCTTCAGGGAGAATACCCTGAAGTTTTTTTGTAAAAGCAGATTTTTACGATGATTGCAGTGTGCATGATAAACGGTGTAAAAACAAAGAAAATTTGTTATAATGTCACATTGCAAGGTGGAAAAAGGTCTTGTATAATAAAGCAAACTGAATTCATTTGGAGGATGTCATGGAGAGTGTAAAGCGTATCTATGTAGAGAAGAAAGAACCTTTTGCGGTAAAGGCAAAGGAACTTCATGAGGAGTTTAAGAATTACCTGGGTATAACCGGCATTGTGCAGGTTCGCGAACTGATTCGGTATGATGTGGAGAATATATCCGATGAAACTTTTGAAAGTGCATGCAAAACTGTGTTTTCCGAACCACCTTTGGATGATTTATATCTTGAAAAGATAAGCCTTAAGCCAGGTGATAAAGTTTTTAGTGTGCAATTTTTACCGGGGCAGTTTGATCAACGCGCAGATTCAGCCGTACAATGCGTGAAGTTTCTGAAAGAGGATGAAGATCCTATTATCAGAACAGCAGTTACTTATGTGATTTCAGGTGACATTTCCGAAGAAGAATTCGATAAAGTGAAAGCATATTGCATTAATCCTGTTGATTCCAGAGAAACCGGCATGGTAAAGCCATCTACTCTTAAGACTGACTATGAGGAACCAGAGGATGTAATTGTTTTTAATGGGTTTATCCAAATGCCTGAAGCAGAACTGAAGAATTTGTATGATTCACTTGGGCTTGCTATGACATTCATGGATTTCAAGCATATACAGAACTATTTTACACAGGAAGAACACAGAGATCCTACCATGACCGAAATACGTGTATTGGATACCTATTGGTCAGATCACTGCCGTCATACCACTTTTTCCACAGAGCTAAAGAATGTGGAATTTGAAGAAGGGTATTATAGAGAACCGATTGAAACAACTTACCAGAGTTACTTAGATACCAGAGAAGAAGTTTTTCAAGGCAGAAAGGATAAATTTGTATGCCTGATGGACCTTGCCCTGATGGCTATGAGAAAACTGAAAAGAGATGGTAAGCTTGAGGATATGGAGCAATCTGACGAAATCAATGCCTGCTCCGTAATCGTTCCTATTGAAATGGAGTATGGGAATGAGAAGAGATCTGAAGAGTGGCTGGTATTCTTCAAAAATGAGACACACAATCATCCTACAGAGATTGAACCTTTTGGTGGGGCAGCTACCTGTCTGGGTGGTGCTATCAGAGATCCCCTTTCAGGACGGGGATATGTTTACCAAGCCATGCGTGTAACAGGTGCTGCGGACCCTACAGTACCGGTAGCAGAGACACTGCGTGGTAAGTTGTCTCAGAAAAAGCTGGTAAGAGGCGCAGCTGCTGGTTATTCCTCTTATGGCAACCAGATTGGTCTGGCAACCGGTTTTGTCAAGGAAATATATCATCCTAATTATGTGGCAAAGAGAATGGAAATTGGTGCAGTCATGGGTGCGGCACCAAGAGAAAATGTGATTCGAGAGACCTCTGATCCAGGAGATATTATCATATTGTTAGGTGGCCGAACAGGACGTGATGGCTGTGGCGGTGCAACCGGCTCCTCCAAGGTGCATACAGATACCTCCATAGAAACCTGTGGTGCTGAAGTACAGAAAGGGAATGCCCCTACTGAAAGAAAGATACAGAGGTTATTCAGAAGAGAGGAAGTCAGCCGTCTGATAAAGAAGTGTAATGATTTCGGTGCAGGTGGTGTTTCTGTCGCAATCGGAGAGCTCGCAGACGGGCTTGTTGTGGATTTGGATAAAGTACCTAAGAAATATGCAGGTCTGGATGGTACAGAACTGGCTATTTCAGAATCTCAAGAACGTATGGCTGTAGTTGTGGACAAGAAGGATGTGGATGTGTTCCTACAATATACAGCTGAAGAAAATCTAGAAGCAGTACCGGTAGCAGTTGTTACAAGTACACCTCGTCTTGTTCTTAACTGGCGCGGTAAAGATATTGTAAATATATCCAGAGCATTCCTGGATACCAATGGTGCTCATCAGGAAACCACTGTCAAAGTTGATATTCCTGCAAAAGAGGATAATTATTTCAATAAAAAAGCAATACCGCTTGTAGAAGAAAAGCTTAATAATGATGATAAATTGGGTGCCTGGACAGCCTTACTTGCTGATTTGAATGTATGTTCACAAAAGGGTCTAGTCGAGATGTTTGATTCATCCATTGGAGCCGGAAGTGTGCTTATGCCTTATGGCGGGAAGTACCAGCTTACAGAGACCCAGACAATGGTAGCAAAATTACCTGTACTGCATGGCAGTACAGATACAGTCACCATGATGAGCTATGGATTTGATCCCTATTTGTCTTCCTGGAGCCCTTACCATGGTGCTGTTTATGCAGTCACCGAATCTATGGCAAAAATTGTTGCCACAGGTGGAGATTACAGACATATCAGATTTACTTTCCAAGAATATTTCAGACGAATGACAACTGATCCACATAGATGGAGCCAGCCGTTTGCAGCACTGTTGGGTGCTTATGACGCACAGATAGGTTTCGGCCTTCCCTCAATTGGCGGTAAGGATTCCATGTCAGGTACCTTTAATGATATCGATGTACCTCCTACACTGGTATCTTTCGCAGTAGATGTAGCAAAGTACAGTGATGTCATTACACCTGAATTAAAGAATGCCGGAAATGCAATGGTTCGTTTTGTGGTAGAAAAGGATGATTATGATATACCCATATATAAAAAGGTAATGGAGATGTATGGTCATATCCATGAATTGATTCAGAAGAAGGTAATCATATCTGCATATGCCCTGGATAGCAAGGGCCCAGCAGCGGCACTATCCAAGATGGCATTTGGTAATAAGCTTGGTATCAAAATGGAGGAGAACCTCTCAGGGGATACCTTGTTTGGCAACGGACTTGGTGATATTGTAGCTGAAATAGAAAAAGACAAACTGGAACTTTTAGAGGATATGGATGTAGAATATACCTTACTGGGGCATGTAACTGAAAAGCCTGCGATTGTATGGGGCACCATGGAATTTCCCTTGCCAGAAGCTATCCGTATTTGGAGTGGCACTTTGGAAAAAGTATTTCCTACCAAAGCAGTTTTGGACACAACCAAGATAGAGTCCAAACTTTTCTCGGCAGACAAAGTTTATATTTGTAAAAACAAGGTTGCGGTACCTACCGTATTCATACCTGTTTTTCCGGGAACAAACTGCGAATACGACAGCAGAAAAGCGTTTGAAAGAGCCGGTGCTAAGGTGATTACCAAAGTGTTCAGAAATCTGAGTGCTGAGGATATCAGAAATTCTGTTTCAGCCTTCGAGAAAGCTATACAGGATTCACAAATCATTATGTTCCCAGGCGGATTTTCTGCAGGGGATGAACCGGATGGATCGGCTAAGTTCTTTGCTACAGCATTTCAAAATGAAAAGCTAAAAGAGGCTGTAAACAAATTACTATCAGAAAGAGATGGATTGGTTCTTGGTATCTGCAATGGTTTCCAGGCACTGATTAAGCTGGGGCTGGTACCATTTGGTGAAATCACCGGACAAAATGAGGACTCTCCTACATTAACATTCAATACCATTAACCGTCACATATCCAAAATGGTATATACGAAGGTGGTTTCCAATCAATCCCCCTGGCTTAGTGGTGCAGTATTGGGACAAACGTATTGTACACCTGCTTCCCATGGTGAAGGTAGATTTGTTGCTAAGAAAGAATGGCTGGATAAGTTGTTTAAAAATGGGCAGGTAGTAACACAGTATGTAGATATCCATGGAAATATTTCCATGGACGAAGAGTGGAATGTAAATGGTTCTTATTGTGCAATCGAAGGTATTTCTTCTCCTGACGGCAGATGCTTTGGCAAGATGGCACATGTTGAGAGAAGAGATAAAAAGGTAGCGATCAATATTTATGGAGAACAGGATCTGAAGATATTTGAAAGCGGTGTAGCATATTTTAAATAAGATTGTCTAAAATAAAAAAGGAACAGGCCTTTTAGTCTGTTCCTTTTGTAATTGTTGCCTATTTAAGGCTTGTGCAATATAATGTACATGGATACAGATTATTTGGAGGCAAAAACATATAGATATGAAAGATGAAAAAAAGAAAAACCAGGCAGTCTGGTATAAGCTGGATTTATCAGCCATTGTTTACCCTACTCTGCAACGGAAGGATTTTTCTTCTGTTTACAGGCTATCTGTACTGCTAAAGGATACGATTCTGCCTGATATACTACAAAAGGCTGTGGATATGACCATGCCTAGATTTCCTACCTATAAGGCTGCTATCAGAAAAGGTTTGTTCTGGAGATACTTAGAGCCTAATAACAGACCGGGTCCTTTTGTAAAGCCTGATATCAAAAACCCCTGTATGCCCATGCCATTTAGAGCCAATAACAGATATTTGATTCGAATTTATTATTATGGTAGTCGTATATCCTTAGAAGCCCATCATAGTTTAGGGGATGGTTCCGGCGGCATGTATGTTTTGCAGACCATAACAGCCGAATACTTAAAGCTGTTAGGCAATCAGATTGAATGTGGCGGATATGTACTCAACATCAAGGATAATCCTGACCCGGGTGAGTTAGAGGATGCGTATTTGAAATATGCCAACTCTAAAGTCCGGCCTCCCAGACCGGGAGAGAAGACATATCGGGTGAGAGGTACCAGAGAACCCTTTTATACCCTAAACATTATTGATGGCATTATGTCGGTGAAGCAGATTCTGGCAGTTTCTAAGAAGTATAATGCAACTATGACTGAGTACTTGAATGCAGTTCTACTATATGCACTCATGCAGAAACAGGAGAATAATTTTCTCTTTGGTCTTAAGCCTGTCAAAATTGCAATGCCGGTTAACTTAAGAAGATTTTTCCCATCCAAGACACTTAGAAATTTCATTACCATGATTTACCCTGGTATTGATCCCAGGCTGGGAGAATATACTTTTGAAGAAATTGTGACACATGTACACAACTATATGAGATATTATATCAATGAAAAATTTTTAAGAGGTGATATTACCACCAATGCTACCACCCAGAGGAATCCAGTGATCCGTGTGATACCATTGTTCTTTAAGGATTTTGTGGTACGTACTTTTTATTCCAAAGTTCAGGATCGGAATTCATCTGCAGGTTTAACCAATATGGGTGCACTTACTGTTCCTGAAAGTATGAAGCCCTTTATTGAACGGTTTGACATATATATGGGACAACCCTTCTCAAGCAGAACAAATTGCGCCATTATCAGCTTCAACGATGTTTTGACTATTAATTTTGCAAGTAGCATCGTGGAGGCTGATGTGGAGAGGTATTTTTTTAAGAAGCTGATTCAGGATGGTATCCACGTAAAAATAGAAAGCAACCGCGAAACAGCGGCAGAAGAAAGGTAGAAGGGAGAAGCAATCATGTCATATTGTGTTAACTGTGGTGTGGAATTGGAAGATACCATGAAAGCATGCCCTTTATGCAATACATTGGTTATCAACCTAAGTGAAGTCATAAAGTGTAGTGAAAAATCCGCCTTTCCTAATGAGAAGGGACAGGTGGAAGTAGTTAAGAAGCAGGATTTTGCAATTTTAATATCCGTTATATTGATTGCAACCGGAGTAACCTGCGGGCTATTGAACCTTTTGGTGTTCAGACATACACAATGGTCTTTCCTCATTATTGGAGGATGTCTTTTATTGTGGGTGCTGTTTGTACCTGTCATAATTTATGAGAAGCTGTCGGTTTATTTTTCTCTGCTTTTTGATGGGTTTGCTATCGGGTTCTATCTGTATCTGATAACGTTTGTGACAAATCAGGACGACTGGTTTCTAGAACTTTCACTTCCTATCACAGCTTTGTTGGTTCTTATTGCAGAAATTTTCACTCTTTGTGTCAAAATGCTACCGGTCACATTTCTAACAACGACTCTCTATGTTTTTACTTCCATAGGAGTTTTCTGTATAGGACTTGAATTATTGATTGATCGGTTTTTGGGGTTGAAAGTACAGCTAATCTGGTCTGCTGTAGTACTGACAGTGTGTGTAATCATTGATATAACACTGATCACCCTGATTTCACGTTCCAGATTGCGGAATGCTGTACGCAGAAGACTGCATTTTTAACGCAGAGGGGAATGAATATGGATTTCAAAAATAAGAAAAATCAAAATCTCATGCAGCTGATTAAACGGATGCATGGCCTCGTAGAAAATGCAGACCTGGAAAAACACAGACAGTCACAAAACTATATCGGAGCAATTTTGGGGAACAACAAGGAAGTCAGCTATATGGAAGTGACTATGGATGGCATTCATGGAGAATGGGCCTGTGTGAGCAGAACTCATATGAAGAAGTATGTGATTCTGTATTGTCATGGAGGTGGATATTCCACCGGCAGCTGTATTTATGGACGTACACTGACCTCAAAACTGGCAGTCAGCACATCTATGGATGTTTTGAGCTTTGATTACCGGCTTGCACCCGAATATCCATACCCGGCAGCAGTGGATGATGCTGTAAAAGTATGGGACTATCTTATGTTGTTGGGATATGGTGCTAGGGATATTATTCTTGCGGGGGATTCTGCAGGTGGAAATCTGGCACTGGTATTGACTTTGAAATTAAAAGAAGAAGGAAGACTTTTACCCAGGGGACTCATTCTCATGTCGCCTTGGACAGACCTGACTTCCAACGGAAAATCCCATGACACCAAAGCAGAAGTTGACCCGATACTTAACAAAGAGTACATTGACAGAATGATATGTGCCTATACAGCGGAACTTTGCCATGTCCCGGAGAACTTGATGAATCCATTTATCTCTCCTTTGTATGGTGATTTTGAGGGGTTCCCTCCCACTTACATTCAGGTGGGGGATAATGAAATCCTGTTAAGTGATTCCCTAAAACTGCATAAGCGAATGGTGAAAGCAAACGTTTCCGTGAAGCTGGACCACTTTAAGGGGATGTGGCATGTTTTCCAGATGTCACCAATTAAGACAGCTTATGATGCCATTGACAAGAACGCAGAGTTTATCTACTCAATCTGCCGTTAGGGGGATGGTTTACCCATAATAATTCATTGGATTACCCCACAGGCGCGCTATCGCTTAACTTCAAACGTAACAGTACTAAGATTCTTGTTGGCTTATAGCCACAAGAATCAAGTACTGACGTTTTCAGAAAGCCTGTGAGGTAAAGCCAATGAATTTTTATTGAGCAAACATCCGGAAAATAAAAAAAGGAGTTTGAAAGTTTACGCAGAATATTATATATGTGGTACTTGTGAGAAAACAGTTGGTTTTTTGCTGCAGCGCAAAGCGCAGAAAGGTTACGCGTATGACAATCAGAGGACAACTGGAATTATGGGAAAAAGAATATCTAAGTCCCTATGCAATGCTAAGTTTGAACACCAAAGGGAGAAGTCGCGAGGAAGAACAGTGCGATATTCGTCCCGATTTTCAAAGAGACAGGGACAGGATACTGCATTGTAAATCATTTCGTAGACTGAAGGATAAAACCCAGGTGTTTCTCACACCGGAAGGAGATCATTATCGAACCAGACTGACCCATACTCTGGAAGTATCCCAAAATGCACGTACAATAGCTAAGGCTCTTCAGATGAATGAAGATCTAGTGGAAGCAATTGCATTGGGACATGACCTGGGACATACACCTTTTGGACATGCAGGTGAAAGGGCTTTAGATAAAATTTGCCCCTATGGTTTTAAACATAATCAGCAGAGTGTCAGGACTGTAGAAAAGCTGGAAAAAAGCGGGCAGGGATTGAATCTGACCTGGGAAGTAAAGGATGGTATTTTAAACCACCAGACAGAAAGTATGCCGCATACACTGGAGGGTAAGATTGTCAGACTATCCGATAAGATTGCCTATATTCATCATGATATGGATGATGCAATCAGGGGTGGTATTTTGACAGAAGCAGACGTGCCCAAAGAAATTGATGATGTAATTGGGTATACCACGGGGGAACGATTGGATCACTTTATTCATGATATTGTGACCACTAGCTTCGGAACAGATGACATCAGAATGTCTATACCTGTTCATAAAGCCATGGAGCAGATACGTCAGTTTATGTTTGAACGCGTTTATCAGAATTCGGAAGCAAAAAGTGAAGAAGGCAAGGCAGAGATGCTGGTAGAAACATTGTACGGGCATTATATGAAGCATATGGAAACGCTTCCTGCGGATCTTCTGCGTATGTTAGGAGAAGGAGAGCCTAAGGAAAAAATTGTATGTGACTATATAAGTGCAATGACAGATCGATTTGCAATTGCAACCTATGAAGAGTTATACATACCCAAGTCCTGGCACGGCTGAGCCTGCCAGATGAATTGGTGAAAGTAAGAGAATAGAAGGAGAAAGATGCTATATTCAGAGGAACTTATAGAAGAAGTCAGAATAAGAAATGATATAGTGGATGTGATTTCAGGTTATGTGAAATTACAGAAAAAAGGTGCTAATTATTTTGGACTCTGTCCATTCCATAATGAAAAATCTGCATCCTTTTCCGTGTCCGGTCAGAAGCAGATGTTCCATTGTTTTGGCTGCGGTGCAGGAGGAAATGTATTTACTTTCATTATGAATTATGAAAACTATACATTTGGAGAAGCTATTAAAATGCTGGCGGATAAAGCCAGTGTCAGTTTACCTCAGATAGAATATTCTGAGGAGATGCGGAAAAAAGAAAATTACAGAGAAAGAATGTTGGAAGTCAATAAAGAAGCAGCAAAATACTTCTATGTGAAACTTCGCACCCCTCATGGAGAACAGGGTTATCGCTATTTGTCAAATAGGATGCTCAGTGAAGAGACCATGAAAAAATTTGGTCTGGGTTTTGCAGGTAAAACTTCCAATGACTTATATCAGTATCTGAAACATAAGGGATTTGAAGACAAACTGATTCAGGATGCCGGATTGGGCAGATTTGATGAACGGTATGGTATGTATGATTATTTTCGAAATCGTGTCATGTATCCCATTCAGGATAGTAACCACCGGGTAATCGGTTTTGGTGGACGTGTCATGGGAGAAGGAGAACCCAAATACTTAAACTCACAGGAGACCCAGATTTTTGATAAAGGCAGGAATCTCTATGGCTTGAATTTTGCCAGAACAGCAAGAACTGGGAATATTATTCTGTGTGAAGGGTATATGGATGTCATTTCCATGCATCAGGCCGGATTTACTCAGGCAGTAGCATCATTAGGAACAGCTTTTACAGCAGGACAGGCTAATATACTGAGGAGATATACAGATAATGTGCTATTGTCTTATGATAGTGATGGTGCAGGCGTAAAAGCGGCACTGAGGGCTATTGGTATACTGAAGGAAGTAGGCCTTACTGGTAAAATCATCAATATGAAGCCACATAAGGATCCGGATGATTTCATAAAGAATGAGGGAAAAGAAAAGTTCCAGGAACGAATCGATAATGCCGAGAACAGCTTTCTGTTTGAAATCAGAATGCTGGAAAGAGAATTTGATTTACAGGATCCGGAGAGAAAAACAAAATTTCATAAAGAAATCGCAAGAAAACTTTGCTCTTTTGAAGTTGAAGTAGAAAGAGAAAATTATTTGGAAGCAATTACAGAACAGTACAATATTGGTTTTGACAATCTGCGGAAGCTGGTAAATACTTACGCTGCACAGACCGGTCTGGTTAAGGCTGCAGAACGCCCCAAGTCAGGGCTGGCAAAAAAGAATTCCCCATTGGAAAATGGGAAAAAGGTGCAGAGGATGCTACTCACTTGGATTACAGACGAGCCGGGGGTATATAAAAAAATATCCCAATACCTGAGCCCTAAGGATTTTACGGAGGAATTATACAGAAGGGTTGCGGAAAGACTATTTGCGGATGTAGAAGCCGGAATGTATAATCCTGCTTCCATAGTCAGTATGTTTGAAGATGAAGGAGAACAAAGGGAAGCAGCAGCTTTATTTAATACGAAGGTAGAGGCAATTGAGACCAAACAGGAAAAAGAGAGAGCCTTCCATGATATTTTGTATGCTGTGAAAAAAAATAGTTATGAATACTATTCCGGTAAGCTTGGAAGTGACATGAATGCCATTAATCAGGTAATCACAGGAAAGAGGGCATTGGAAGAACTTAGTAAAACGCATATTTCTTTAGATTAAGGCTATACTACTATTACGTTTCGAAAGGATGGAACCCCAAAATGGATGAAAACACAAGAGCAAGGTTTGAAGAGAAGATGAAGGATCTTCTTGCCATTGCAAAGAAGAAAAAGAGCGTATTGGAATATCAGGAGATCAGTGATTTTTTCTCAGATATGACACTGGAGGAAGAACAGTTTGATAAAATTCTGGAAACATTAGAGCAGAATAGTGTAGATGTCCTGCGAATTATAGAGGATGATGATGATGTAAGTGATGATGAAATCATCCTGATAGATGAAGAAGATGCAGAAGTAGATGTGGAGAAAATTGAGCTTTCAGTACCTGACGGCATTAGTATTGAGGATCCTGTCAGAATGTATCTGAAAGAAATTGGTAAGGTTTCACTCTTGTCAGCAGAAGAAGAAATTGAACTTGCTAAAAAAATGGAATTAGGCGATCTGGAAGCCAAGAAACGTCTGGCTGAAGCGAACCTTCGTCTTGTAGTGAGTATTGCCAAGAGGTATGTGGGACGTGGTATGCTTTTTCTTGATTTGATTCAGGAAGGAAATTTGGGATTAATTAAAGCAGTTGAAAAGTTTGATTACCGTAAGGGCTATAAATTTTCAACCTATGCTACATGGTGGATCAGACAGGCTATTACCCGAGCAATAGCAGATCAGGCAAGAACCATCCGTATTCCTGTGCATATGGTTGAGACCATCAATAAATTGATTCGTATCAGCAGACAGCTTTTGCAGGAATTAGGACGTGAACCTTCCCCGGAAGAGATTGCAGTAGAAATGAATTTGCCGGTGGAACGTGTTAGAGAGATCTTGAAGATCAGTCAGGAACCAGTTTCACTGGAAACCCCTATTGGCGAAGAAGAGGACAGTCATTTGGGTGACTTTATCCAGGATGATAATGTGCCTGTCCCTGCAGATGCAGCAGCTTTTACTTTATTAAAAGAACAGTTGGTAGAAGTGCTGGGTACACTTACAGAAAGGGAGCAGAAGGTTCTTCGCTTACGTTTTGGCCTGGATGATGGAAGGGCACGTACATTGGAGGAAGTGGGAAAGGAATTCAGTGTAACCCGTGAACGTATCAGACAGATTGAAGCAAAGGCCTTAAGAAAATTAAGACACCCAAGTAGAAGTCGCAAATTAAAGGACTATCTGGATTAGGAAAAGCCATGGACTTATCAAAAAGAATGAAGACAGTAGCAGATATGGTTACACCGGGATCAGTGGTAGCCGATGTTGGCTGTGACCATGGCTTTGTATCCATTTATCTGTATGAAGAAAAAATAGCGCCAAAAGTTTTGGCGATGGATGTACGAAAGGGACCTTTAGAGAGAGCAGAAGAACATATTAGGGGTTGTGGTTATACTTCCTACATAGAAACAAGACTTTCAGATGGAGTGAAGGAACTTTTAAAGGGCGAAGCTGATACCTTGATTTGTGCCGGAATGGGTGGCAGACTGATGGCCAAAATTCTGGATGAAGGATATGAAAAGGTCAAAATAATGAAGGAACTGATTTTACAACCTCAATCAGACCTTCCATTCTTTCGTAAATTTTTAAGAACGCATCAGTTTAAAATTATAAAGGAAAGTATGTTAAAAGAAGAAGGGAAGTATTATGTTGTCATCAAGGCCGCATATGCGCAGGGGGAACTAACAAACGCGGATGCAGAATTACAAAAGATTTATGATAGCTTTGGACCTTGTTTGGTGAGAGAAAAGGACTCAGTATTACAGGAATACCTGGGGTTACTCTTAGAAAGAAACCAGTCCATTCTTGCCAGGATAGAAGAACATCAGGATTCTAGCAGAAAACGAATCAGAATACAGGAAATCATAAGAGAAAACAAGGATATCGAAACATGCCTGCAGTACTGCAGAGGTCAATTTTAAAGGAGCATTCCTATGAAATGTACTGATATTGCTAAAAGACTGGAAATACTGGCACCTGTTAAATATGCTGAAAGTTATGATAATGTGGGGCTTATAGCAGGCAGGAGTACAAAGGATATCAAAAAGGTTTATCTAGCCGTGGATGCAACAGATGAAGTCATTGAAGAAGCCATTGATTGGGAAGCGGATCTTCTGCTGACACATCATCCCCTGATTTTTTCTCCGTTAAAAAGGTTAACAGAAGAGAACTTTATTGGTAGAAGGGTAGTAAGATTATTACAGGCGGATTTATGTTATTATGCCATGCATACAAACTTTGATATTATGTGCATGGCCGATGCAGCGGCTGATGAACTGATGCTACAAAACAGTCAGGTTTTACAAGTGACTTATGAGGATGAACTATCCAAAGAGGGAATTGGCAGATATGGCATGCTTCCCAGGACAATGACCCTTTCAGAATGTGCTGAATTCGTAAAGGACATTTTCAGGCTTCCTGCTGTACGTGTCTATGGAGAATTGAAGGATAAGGTTGAAATAGCAGCTATTTCGCCCGGTTCTGCCAAGTCGGTGATTCCTTATGCGGTACAGACAGGTGTGGATGTATTGATATCAGGAGATATCGATCACCATATGGGAATTGATCTGGTTTCTCAGGGAGTATCCGTTATTGATGCAGGGCATTATGGTCTGGAAAAACTATTTGTTCCTTTTATGAAAGATTATTTTTTGCGAAACTTGCCTGAAGTCAAGGTTGAGACTACAGAAGAAAAAAGCCCATATATAGTAATATAGGAGAAAGAGAGTAGAGCATGATAACACTTACGATTGAGGGAATGGAAAAACAATATCCAAGCGGAATCTCATTTGAAGATATTGTGAAGGAATACCAGCCAGCCTATGATAACCAAATTGCGGTGGTGGCATTGAATGGTAAAATCAGAGAGCTTTTTAAAAAAGCTACCAGAGATGGGGTTCTAGATTTTTTCACATTGAAGGATGCAGTAGGCAACAAAACTTATGCACGTACAGCAACCATGATGCTGCTAAAATCTGTTTTTGATGTAGCAGGTGCTGAAAGTGCGCAAGGATGTCGTGTGGAATTTACGTTAGGACACGGTTACTTTATCAGTACCGGAAAGATGAAAGTGACGGAAGAACTGATTCAGAAGATCAAGAATCGGATGGCAGAGCTGGTTGAACTTAGAATGCCGATGTACAAAAAATCCTATGTTATTCATGATGCTATGGAATTGTTTCGCAATAAAGGCATGAGGGATAAGGAAAAACTCTTTCGATACAGACGTAGCTCTTTTGTAAATATTTATGAGATGGAGGGCTATTTTGATTATTATTATGGATATATGCTCCCCAATGCCGGATATGTGAAATATTTTGATTTGATTCCATATGAACAGGGTATGATGCTTTTATTACCTGAGCGAAAGAATCCCGATATAGTTCTTCCCTTACAGGATAGAAAGCTTTTATTCAAGACACTGGCGGAAGCTGAAAAGTGGGGCGAAAAAGTGAACATCACAACTGTTTGCGATTTGAATGACCAGATTTGTGCCGGCTATATGAATGATATGATTCTGGTTCAGGAAGCAGAGCAGGAACGTAAAATTGGTGAGATTGCGAAGGAAATTGTAAATAGAGGAAATGTGAAGTTTGTTATGATTGCAGGACCATCGTCCTCAGGAAAAACAAGCTTTTCCCATAGGTTATCCATACAGTTAAGAACCCAGGGAATGACTCCCCACCCCATAGGGCTGGATGATTATTTTGTGGACAGGGAATTTACACCCAGAGATGAAAACGGAGATTACAATTTTGAATGTCTAGAAGCCATTGATTTAGACGGATTCAACCGTGATATGTGTGCTCTTCTTGCAGGAGAAACATTAAAAATGCCCTCCTTTAATTTTAAAACTGGGAAGCGGGAATATAAAGGGAATACCTTGACTTTAGGAAAAGAAGATATTCTGGTGATTGAAGGAATACATGGACTGAATGAAAAAACTTCTTATGCGCTTCCGAATGAAAGTAAATATAAGATATATATCAGTGCACTGACCAGTCTGAATATTGATGAGCACAATAGGATTCCGACCACAGATGTGAGACTGTTGAGAAGAATGGTTCGTGATGCAAGAACCAGAGGAGCCAGTGCAAAAAGAACGATTCAAATGTGGCCATCAGTCAGACGTGGGGAGGAAGAAAATATTTTTCCCTTTCAGGAGAGTGCAGATGCCATGTTCAACTCTGCATTGATATATGAATTGGCTGTTTTAAAGCAGTTTGCTGAACCACTCCTTTTTGGATTAGAGAAGGGGGAGCCTGAATATTATGAAGCAAGGCGGTTGCTAAAATTCTTAGAATATTTTCTGGGTGTAAGCAGTGAGAGTCTTCCCTATAATTCTATATTCAGGGAATTTGTTGGAGGAAGTTGCTTTAGTGTTTAATGCAATTTAGCAAAATGGCCATAGGAAATGGGTTTTTTATTAAATAGACTGTCACTAATAACTGATAAAACAGTTACTGGTGGCAGTTTTTTTATGTAATTAGTGAATAAAATTGATCGTATTACCACCTATTTTTTGTGAAAAAGCAATAAATGGTGATTATTTCACATTCTTTGGTAAGCCTTAAATGCATTTTCTAACTATAATGGAGATAACTATAATAGCATAAGGAGTATTGGCGTATGAAGGAGAAAAGGTATAGAAATGTGTTTACAGAGCTTGGTATTGCAGAAGGTGATGTAAACAAAAAGATAGAGCAGACTTTTCAGACTTTCTTTTATGGAAGTGAAGAAGAAAGAATCTATCATCCGGTAGGGGAAGATATGGGATATCTGGAGGATACCGGCAACCATGATGCGCGGACAGAGGGTATGTCCTATGGTATGATGATTTGTGTGCAGCTGAATAAAAAAGAGGAATTTGACCGCCTATGGAAGTGGGCTAAAACATATATGTGGATGGATAGCGGCTATAATGAGGGATATTTTGCCTGGTCCTGCCAGCTGGATGGAAAGAAGAATGCCGATGGATCCGCTCCAGACGGAGAAGTATTCTTTGCCATGTCCTTATTTTTTGCTTCTCACAGGTGGGGGGAAGGGGAAGGAATCTTTGCTTATGCCGCGGAAGCCAGAAAGATACTGAGTGCTTGTATACATAAGGGGAGGAATGGCAGAATCGGAACTCCTATGTGGAATCAGGATAATTATCAGATTTTGTTTGTTCCGGGAATTGATTTTACAGACCCCTCTTATCACTTACCGTCTTTTTTTGATTTGTTTGCATTGTGGGCTGATGAAGAGGATCGCTCTTTCTTTCAAAAAGCAGCAAAGGTAAGTAGAGAGTATCTGGTGAAAGCATGCCATCCTGTAACGGGATTATGTGCTGAGTATGCAGAATTTGATGGAACACCCTTTACCCGCAAGCTTCCCTGGACCACTGACAGGCATGATTTGTTCTATTCAGATGCATATCGAACAGCTGCCAACATCGGTCTGGATGCAGCGTGGTCAGGAGAGGATTTAGGACAGTATGCGATAGCTGACAAACTGCTTCATTTCTTTGGGGACGCATATGAAGCAGAGTTTGGTATTTATGAGATAGATGGCACCAAGATGGAAGGTCAGGCACTGCATCCCATAGGTCTGCTTTCTACCAACGCACAGGCTGCCTTGGCATGTAAAACAGATGTCTATATAAGCTGGGTAAAACGCTTCTTTGAGACGCCCTTACGTGAGGGAGATCGCAGATATTATGACAACTGCCTGTATTTCTTTGCACTACTGGCATTAAGTGGTAATTATAGAATCTGGTAAATAGATTGTACATAATTCTATTAAGAGTAATTTGATTTACACGAAAAGGCACTCGAAAAACGTCAGCACTTGATTCTTGAGCACTAGCGAAAGAATCTTAGTACTGCTACGTTTTTCGTGTAGCGAGAGCGTGCCTGTCGTGTAATCCAATTACTGCAACAATAATAAGATGAATACTAAAAGGAGTGATACATGATGCATCAGTTTACACTATTTGAGAATGGGAAAAGTGCAAGTTTCTACATAGACCCAGAAGCAGATGCAGGAGTCAGGAAAGTGGCCGGCACGGTACTGTCTGATTTTACTAAAGTGACAGGAAATAATGTCGGTTTACAGAATACCGACGCACTAAGCGGTGAGTATTGTGTTGTGTTTACCCAATATGGGAAAAGCAGTCTGCTTACACAGTTAGAACAAGTTGGTAGAATAAATCTTTCTGAAATAAAGGATAAATGGGAAGTTTACGGTTTCTATGTACTTGATAATCCGTTTCCTGATGTGAAGAAAATGCTGGTCATCGTGGGCAGTGATAAAAGGGGGACTATTTATGGCATGTTCCATTTATCAGAACTGATTGGAGTTTCTCCTCTATGCTATTGGGGGGATGCCGTTATTCCATGTAAGGAAAAGCTTACTTTGTCGCTTTCAGATAGTGAGGTTACCAAAGAGCCTTCCGTAAAATACAGAGGATTCTTCATAAATGATGAATGGCCTTGCTTTGGAAACTGGTCAGCAGAGCATTTTGGCGGTTTTACAGCGGAAGCTTATGAACATGTATTTGAACTTCTTTTAAGATTAAGAGGAAATTATCTGTGGCCTGCTATGTGGTCTTCTTCCTTTGCATTAGACGGTCCTGACACAGCCTCAGCTGAACTGGCAGATCTCTATGGTATTGTGATAGGTAATTCCCATCATGAACCCTGTCTACGTGCAAGTGAAGAATGGGACAAGGTCCGTGGTGAAAATAGTATATATGGAAATACCTGGAATTTCAGAACGAACAGAGAAGGCTTGCTAAAGTACTGGAAAGATGGCCTTAAGAGGAGTGCTGGATGGGAAAGCCTTGTAACTGTGGGCATGCGTGGAGAAAGAGACAGCAAGGTATTGGGTGATAATGCCACTTTAGGCGATAACATTGAGTTATTAAAAGATATTATCCATTGCCAGAGAGAGCTGATTCGCTCTGCTGAAAAGCATACAGGTAAAGAACTGCCCATGCTTCTTGCACTCTATAAAGAGGTAGAACCCTATTATTATGGGGATAACAATACAGAAGGACTTTGCGACTGGGATGAATTACAGGATGTCATTTTAATGCTCTGTGAAGATAATTATGGCTATACCCGTACGCTTCCTGATGAAAAGATGAGAAAACATCCCGCAGGCTTTGGTATGTATTATCATTTGGATTATCATGGGAGTCCCATTTCCTATGAATGGATCAATTCAACACCCTTAACAAAGATTTGGGAACAAATGTCACAAGCCTATGATTATGGCGTAAGACAGGTCTGGATCGTTAACGTAGGGGATCTTAAGCATAATGAGTTTCCTTTGAGCTATTTCATGAATCTGGCCTATGATTTTGAACAGTACGGAACAGAAGCACCAAACAATCAGAATGAATATACGCTGAGTTTTCTTACCAATCATTTTGGCGGAAGGTTACAACAGGAACAGGTAATAGAGGCAGAATGGCTCTTATCTGAAACAGTACGTTTAAACAGTTTGAGAAGACCAGAAGCTTTGCATGAAGGGGTTTATCACCCTTGCCATTATGATGAAACAGAGAGAATGTTAAAGAGAGCAAATGATTTATCTGCAAGAATGAAGCAGTTTCTGAAAGAAATTCCTTCTGATACGCAGGATGCCTGCTACAGCTTGTTTGGCTTTCAAGCTTTTGCATCAGCCAATCTACTCAAACTTCATCTTTATGCCGGACTGAATCACTTGAAAGCAGCACAGGGGAGAAAAGAAACAAATAAACTGGCTGGTCAGGTCAGAGATTGTATTTCAGAGGATAAGAATTTAGCAAAAGAATGGACAGAATTCAAGACCGGTAAGTGGAAAGGAATGGAGCTGGCCTCCCATATCGGCTTTACAAAGTGGAATGAGGATGGCTGCAAATATCCTGTCATGATGCAGGTAGAACCGTTTGGACGTCCACGCATGCAGGTAACTGCTGTGGATGATGAGAGGGTTTATGATAAAGTATATGGGGCTCCCATGGTGCTTAAAATAAACGATTTTCTGTATGGCAGTAAGGAAGCCTTTATTGAGGTAGCCAATACTGGTGCGGACGAATTGCATTACCGGATTGAGATGCCGGATTGTAAGTGGCTTAGTATAGACAAGAAGCAGGGTGTAGTTTTAGACTGTGAAAAGGTGTGTTTTCGATTTGAGGAAAGCATGCTGACAGAAGAAGAGTCCTGCCAGATGGCGAGCATTACAGATGGAGAAACAACGGTTCAGATATTACTTCAGGCAGCAAAAACGAAACAGGATCTACCTGCCATGACCTTTGTTACCGGGAAAGGCGGTTTTGTGATAGATGCCGGTCACTATTCCTCGAAAAAGGAACCGGAAGGATGCAGGATTCAATTGCTTTATGACTATGGTATTGCAGGCAGTGGTATAAAAGCATATCCAGATACACAGGATTTTCCTATGAGGATGGAACCTTCTGTGAGTTATAGGCTTTATACAAAAAAGGCTGGCGAGTATACATGTGAAATCTGGTTTGCACCTACAAATCCGCTCAAGAGAAATGGTGAATTGATCTATGGCCTTCGTGTAAATGGAGGAAGCGCAGTCTATGAGAATACTGTTCCTTCAGGGTATCAGGCTGGTGAAGCCGTGGACAGAGTTTGGAGTTTTGGAGCCCTTTCTCATCGAAGAATCTGTAAGGGGAAAATCAAGCTGACAGAAGGAATCAATGAAATAGAGGTGCTGTTAAAGGACGCAGGTCTTGTACTAGAACGACTGTTTATTTATGAAGTACAAAAGCCACCCAAGGATTCCTACTTAGGGCCACAGGAAAGCCGGTATCAGAATGAATGATAGCAAAATATGAGAAGTAGTAAGCAAAGAATTATAGGAAGATAGGTAGAATTATTTGTATAGTTAAAATGGGGATAAGATACTATATAGGAGGATTTTATGGATATCGTAGAGAACAAGAGAATACTGACGGAGTATAGAGAGCGGGCAGAAAAAATAATTTCTCAAATGACTTTAGAAGAGAAGGTTTCACAGACCTTAAACTGGGCACCCGCTATTGAGAGATTAAATATTAAAGAATATAACTGGTGGAATGAAGCGCTACACGGCGTGGCAAGAGCGGGAATCGCCACTATTTTCCCACAGTCCATCGGATTAGCCGCTACTTTTGATGAAGATTTATTAGAAAAAGTAGCAGATGCCATATCCACAGAAGGACGCGCTAAATTCAACATGCAACAGAAGCATGATGATACAGATATTTATAAAGGGCTCACTTTCTGGGCTCCCAATGTGAATATTTTCAGAGATCCTCGCTGGGGCAGAGGACATGAGACTTTTGGAGAAGATCCTTATCTGACATCAAGACTGGGCGTTCGCTTTGTAAAAGGTCTGCAGGGTCATGATGAGAAACATCTAAAATCGGCAGCCTGTGCGAAGCATTTTGCAGTACATAGTGGTCCTGAAGATGTGCGTCATCATTTTGATGCCATCACTAGCAAGCAGGATCTGTATGAGACTTATTTACCTGCATTTAAAGCATGTGTGCAGGAAGGTCATGTAGAAGCTGTCATGGGTGCTTACAACAGAACTAACGGAGAGCCATGCTGCGGAAGTAAAGAGCTGTTACAGGATATTCTTAGAAAAGAATGGGGATTTGGGGGCCATGTTGTATCAGACTGTTGGGCAATCAAAGATTTTCATGAAGGTCATCATGTAACCAACACCCCGGTTGAGTCAGCTTCTATGGCAATGAATAATGGCTGTGATTTAAACTGCGGAAACCTGTTCCACTACCTTCTTTTAGCAGTACAGGATGGAAGAGTGGATATTAACCGGTTGGATGAAGCATTGATTAATCTGTTTACTACCCGTATGAAGTTAGGGGTAATGGAAGAAAAAGAAGAGAATGTTTTTGATCAGATTCCATATACAGTAGTAGATTCTAAAGAAATGCAGGAATTAAATCTTTCAGTGGCAGAAAAATGTGCGGTTCTGCTAAAAAATGAAAACAACCTGCTGCCTCTTGACAAAAAAGCTTATAAGACGATAGGTGTAATCGGACCCAATGCCAATAACCGCCGTGCACTGGTGGGTAATTATGAAGGAACTGCTTCCCGTTATGTGACTGTTTTAGAAGGCATTCAGGATTATCTGGGAGACGATGTTCGTGTCATGACATCCGAAGGCTGTCATATGTGCAAGGACAAGGTTACAGGATTAAGCAGAGGAAATGAGCGTATGTCCGAAGTGGAGGAGATCTGTGCATACAGTGATGTCATTATCGCCTGTATGGGACTGGATTCCGGCTTAGAAGGTGAAGAAGGTGACGAAGGCAATGAATATGCAAGCGGAGATAAGCCTAACTTAAATCTTCCCGGCTTGCAAGAGGAAGTGTTAAAAGCGATATACAACAGTGGGAAACCAGTTATCCTATTACTTTTGTCCGGAAGTGCTTTGGCAGTGAACTGGGCGCAAGATCATGTTCCAGCCATTATTCAGGGCTGGTATCCGGGAGCACTTGGCGGAAAAGCAATTGCCCGTATCCTGTTTGGAGAAAAGAATCCGGAAGGAAAGCTGCCTGTTACATTCTACAAATCAACAGAGGAGCTGCCTGAGTTTACGGATTATTCCATGAAGGGTAGAACTTACCGTTATATGAACCAGGAGGCTCTATATCCATTTGGCTATGGACTTTCTTATACAGATTTTACATTTAGTGAAGCAAAGGCTTCTATGGATATAGTTGGTGAAGAAGGGGTTGACATCAAGGTTAAGGTTACCAATACAGGAAGTATGGAGGGCACTGAGACTGTTCAGGCATATGTGAAAGCAGTTCCCAAACAGGATGTAGCCAATGTACCTCATGTACAGCTAAAGGGTATCGTAAAATGTACTTTACAGCCAGGTGAAAAGAAAGAAGTACTGGTTCACCTACCCCAAGAAGCGTTTTCCTTGTATGATGAAGAAGGGAAACTCATGGTTTATGAAGGAGATTATCATGTTTATATCGGTGGACAGGGACCTGATGCAAGAAGCAGCAGCCTTACCGGAAAAAAAGTGATTGACATGAAATTTCAGGTGAATCAAACACTGCATTTGAAATAGAAAACAAGCAGGCAGTGTCCTGCTTGTTTTTAATATCTAAAAAAGGGGCGGGCTTAGTTATGAGGGAGAGTTTGTATATAGACGGCTGGCAGTTTTTGAAAACTGAGCTGGATACAGATATTAATACAATTAATGAATATAGTGAGCGATTTGTAGAGGTAAGCCTTCCTCATGACTGGCTGATAGCTGACACAGAAAGTTTTTATGAAAACAGTATAGGATGGTATCGTAAGGAACTGAAAGTATCAGACATAGAAGAGAGCTGTTTGTTCTTTCATGTGGGAGAGAGACTATATCTGCGTTTTGATGGTGTTTATATGGATTCCACTCTTTATATCAATGGTAGAAAAGCTATGGAGTGGAAGTATGGGTATTCAGCATTTGGTCTTGATATTACCGATTTTTTGACAGAAGACACCAATGAAATATTGCTAAAGGTAGTATATCAGACACCAAATAGCAGATGGTACTCAGGAGCCGGAATCTATCGAAATGTATTCCTCAGGGTTCTTCCTGTATGCTATCTTCCCTATGATGGCACTTATGTTAACATGAAGCAGGACGGAGAGGATTTCCTGCTGACAATCAATACGGAAATAGCTACCACACAGTACGGCATATTACATGGAGATGTCCAGTATTCACTGTATAAAGATGATATTGAGATAGAAGATTATGGAGTACAGGATACACAAAGAGAAACCTCAAGCGGACTCATCATTGCAGAAAAAAGGATATGTGTCAAAAAACCTGACTTATGGGATATTAACACCCCTAACCTATATCAATTACAGGTTAAGCTTTTACAGGCCGATGGAAGCATGCAGGATGTGGAGCGGATTTCATTAGGGTTTCGAACATTTGAATTTACAACTGATCATGGGTTCTTTATCAATGGAAAGCATTTAAAGCTTCATGGAGTTTGTGAACATCATGATTTTGGATGTCTGGGAGCGGCTTTTTCAAAAGCAGCATTAAAAAGAAAGTTTCGTATTTTAAAAGAAATGGGTGTAAATGCTGTCCGTACAGCTCATAATATGCCGGCTAAAGAATTTATGGATATTGCTGATGAAATGGGCATTTTAGTTATTTCAGAGGCCTTCGATATGTGGGAAAGACAAAAGACAGATTATGATTATAGTAGATTTTTTACAGAGTGGGCAGAAAAAGATGTTTGCAGTTGGATACGAAGGGACCGAAATCATCCAAGCCTTTTACTTTGGTCTGTAGGCAACGAAATCTATGATACCCATGCAGATAGTCATGGACAGGAAATTCTGAACAGACTGATTACCTATGTGAGGAAATATGATCCAAAGGAAAATGCATCCATTACCTTAGGGTCCAATTATATGCCATGGGAAAATGGGCAGAAGTGTGCAGATATGGTAGAGGTTGCAGGTTACAATTATGGGGAAGAATGCTATGACGAGCATCATAAGCTACACCATGATTGGATTATTTATGGAAGCGAGACCGCATCCATTGTCCAAAGCAGAGGAGTATATCATTTCCCCTATGAGCAGTCTATTCTTTCGGACGATGATGAACAGTGTTCTGCTTTAGGCAATTCCACGACCAGCTGGGGAGCAAAAAGTGTGGAAAAATGTATTGCGGATGATAGGGATCGGGAATTTTGCCTGGGACAGTTTTTATGGTCTGGCTTTGACTATATTGGAGAGCCAACCCCATATCACACCAAAAATTCTTATTTTGGTCAGATAGATACAGCTGGATTTCCCAAAGATGCTTATTACATATATAAAGCAGAATGGACGGATGCCAAAACGGCTCCTATGGTACATCTTTTCCCCTATTGGGATTTTAATGGTGGGCAGCAGATTGATGTTCGCGTCTGTTCCAATGGGGATATGGTAGAATTATTTGTGAATGGAAGATCCCATGGGAAAAAAATATTGAATCATAAGTATGGAACCCAGTTTACTGCAACTTATAAAGTACCATATGTACCCGGTGAGATAAAAGCATACGCTTATGATCAAAAGGGAAATATTATTGCGGAAGAATGTAGGCATTCGTTTACGGATGGTGTAAAGTTGGTTGCAAAGCCTGATAAACTTGTACTGAAAGGGGACGGCAGTGATTTATGTTTTGTTGAAATAATTGTGATAGATGCCAATGGTTATCCGGTGGAAAATGCCATGAATTATGTGAAAGTGGAAGTGAATGGAGCAGCTTTCCTGGCAGGATTGGACAACGGAGACAGTACTGATTATGATTCCTATAAGGGTACTGTAAGGAAGCTGTTTAATGGAAAGCTTTTAGCTGTAGTGCAAGCAAAAAAGGAAACCGGCTTAAGCAAGATACGAATAAGCGGTACAGGTTTAGTAGAAGCAGAGCTGACAATACCGGTAGAAAAACCGGATACTGAAAGTGGATATATTTTACCACATCTGGAAACCATTCCTTGCGTTCCATGTTTAAACAGCAGCAATATGGAGGAACAATTGCGTAAGCAGCCTGTGCGTAAGATTGCCCTTAGTAGTACGGAAGGCTGTACATTGACGAAATCAGTGTCTGAAACCATAGTAGAAGCAAAAATTTATCCAGAGACTGCATCCGATCATAATGTGAGCTTTATGGCTGTGAATGATGCAGGTATAGAAATTGATTATGTGAAAATCACCCCTATTGCAGATTATCCTAAACGGATTAAGGTAAAAGCTCTTGGAAATGGTACCTTTAGAATCCGATGTATGTCTAAAAGCGGTACAGATAAAGTGAAAATCATCTCATCATTGGAATTTTTAGCAGTGGGCTTAGGAGCTGCCTATTTAGACCCATATAGGATGATTGCAGTGGGATTATACACAGAGACCATTGGTGAAATCAGCAATGGGAATGAAAAGGGATTTGCAACTGCCAGAGAAGAAGAAAGTTGTGCTATTTTTACAGAAATTGATTTCGGACCAATCGGAACAGATGAGATTACATTACCTATTTTTGCGTTGACGGATGCATCGTATACTTTTCAGATATGGGAGGGAAGGCCAAGCAGCAACAAGGAAAGACAGTTACTGGATGGCGTCTACCAGAAACCATCTATGTGGAACACCTATCAGCAAGAAACCTATCGCCTAAAAAGAAAAGTAAAAGGCATTACGGACCTTACTTTTGTATTTCATGATAAAGTCCATGTAAAAGGATTTGTGTGTAAAAAACCGGAACGTGCATGGGAAAATGTACCTACCGGGAAGTTAATTTAATTTTATATAATTTTAATTTATCGGCTGATGTAGCCGAATATAGAGGAGGATAATATGAGTGTTATAGCAAAAAATCCAATTATGAGGGGATTTTACCCAGATCCATCAATTTGTGCAGTAGGGGAAGATTTTTACCTGGTAACTTCATCTTTTGCTTATTTTCCGGGCTTGCCCATTATGCATAGCAGAGATTTGGCCCATTGGGAGCAGATTGGTAATGTACTGGATCGTGTATCCCAGCTGCCATTAACGAATGCCGGACTTTCGCAAGGCCTCTACGCACCAACGATTAGATATCATGAGGGAACCTTTTATGTGATCTGTACCAATGTATCTTTTGGCGGTAATTTTGTGGTGACGGCGACAAATCCAGCAGGACCATGGTCAGAGCCTCATTATATTAAAAATGCTGCTGGAATCGATCCCAGTCTGTTTTTTGATGATGATGGCAAAGTTTATTATGTGGGAATGCGCGACAATCCGGAAGGGCTAAGGTTCTACGGAGATACCTGCGTATGGGTTCAGGAGTTGGATATTGAAAACTGGGTGTTGGTTGGTGAACCAGTTTATGTTTGGGACGGGGTACTGAAAGACATTGCATGGGTAGAAGCGCCTCATTTATATAAAAAAGATGGCTGGTATTATCTCATGTATGCAGAAGGTGGAACCGGAGAGCATCATTGTGAGGTAGTCTGTCGCAGTAAAAATGTGTTTGGACCTTATGAAAATAATTTCTGTAATCCCATTATTACACACAGGCATTTAGGAAAAGAATATCCAATCCAGTATGTAGGACATGCGGATTTAGTAGAAACAATTAATAAAGAGTGGTATATGGTGATGCTTGCCGTCAGACCATTTGAAGGATATACCCGTATGGGAAGAGAAACCTTTCTGGCAAAGGTTACCTGGGAAAATGACTGGCCGGTAGTAAATGCAGGAGTTGGCAGGCTCACTGATGAAGTTGAGATCAATCTAGCGGCTGATATACCCAAACAGATTACCCCAGGCTGTTCCTTATACCCGGAAGTTAATGGGAAAGATGCCATTACATATGACTTTATGGATATGGAACAGATTCCGGCAGAATTTCTGTTTTTAAGAAATCCCAGTTCGGATATGTACCAGTTAAAGAAGGGCTCTGGACTCGTTTTGAATGCCAATACCGGTACCATGAAGGATACTTCCAATACTGCTTACGTTGCTGTTAGACAGATGCATCAGAGCTTTTTATTAGAAACTCTCTTGCAGGCAGAGAACCTTACCGAAGGTATGACATGGGGGCTGGTTCTCATGCAGAATAACAACTATCAACTGAGGGCTGAAGTAAAAGAAGGTATCTTGCATATTGTTTTGTGTGAAAATGGTATAGATACTATTTTAGGCAGTCATAATTTGTTAAGTGCAACAGAAACAGTGGCACTATATATCAAAGTGGACGGACTAAAGGCAGAAGCAGGGTTAGTGTCAGAAGGAAACAGAATCCCCATTGTAAAAGAAATTTGTATCAAGAGCTTTTCCATAGAAGTGGCACAAGGTTTTGTCGGTTGTACGATGGGAATATATGCATCATTGAAAGATGATAGCAATAAAGGTGCTGTATATGTGAAGTACCTAACATATGAAGGCTTATAAGGAATGCCAGAAAGGAAAAATTTATGAAGGCACGTTTTCACTTGCCGGGGCTTAGATATAATTACCCCCTAAATATGATGTTTTTGAATATGTTAAATAAAATGCCGGAATATTTCAGGGAGGATATAGAGATTGCATCCTTTTTTGGAGAATTTCCTACCTCTTATTGGAATGGGGGCAGATATACGAACGGAGATCAGTGTGATGCTAGATTTGTTCAAGAAGTGGTAAAAAATATCAATGCACAAGGAGTTCCCGTCCGATATACGTTTACCAATCCACTGATTACAGAGATTGATCTAGATGATCCTTATTGCAATTTCTGCATGAAGACAGCAGATAATGGGATGAATGAAGTATTGGTGTTTTCCCCTATTTTGGAGGAATACATCCGAAAAAATTACCCAAGTTATAAAATAAATAGCTCTACCTGTAAAGAAATTAAGGATATGAAGGTATTAGAGGAGGAACTCGAGAAGGATTACAGCCTTGTGGTTCTAGATTATAATTTAAATAACCAGTTTGATTTATTATCCCAGATAAAACAGAAGGAGAAATGTGAGATTTTGGTTAATGCATGCTGTGTACCTAACTGCTCCAGAAGAGCGGAGCATTACCAGATGATTGCAAATCAACAGAGAATTACTTTGAAAAACAGAAAGTGCCCGGCGGATAAACAGATACCTGTTCCGGGCTGGCATTGTGAATATGGAGAGAAAAATTCCATTTATACCATACAGGAATATTCTACCTTTATTTCTCCTGACGCAATATGGGAAAAATATATTCCCATGGGTTTCAACAACTTCAAGATTGAAGGCAGAACAGCAAATTTGTTTCAGCTGATTGATACCTACTGCTTCTATTTTATGAAACCGGAACGTAAAGAGGAAGGAAGGCTTCTATTAATAACAAACTTGGAGAAAAGCAAGGTGATTACAGTTAGTAAACCCAGAAAGGGCCTTTGGCCTTAATGGATGCGTAGGAGAAGGAGGTATTCATATGAGTGGACCGGTTGCGCCCAAGGATCCCGAAAAGAAACGCAAGGGATTCTACATAATGAGAAGTAAAGAGATAGCAGGTTCTCCAATACCGGATGGCAGTGGTACACAGTTTATCTATCTCGACTCCGGAAGAATGATCAACAGTGCCAGAATAATCGGAAATATTGAGAATGAGGAAATTCTCAAGCTGTTAACCACAACAGAGGGGTTTCGGAAGCTAGTATACAGTATTGGTGTTACGATAGAAGCTGATCACACAGAACAAGTTGTGAACTTTGTCATGCAAATGTACGGCCGAAAGGATGTTTATGGGTCTGGTACGCAGCTGACTATGCCGGTAAAAGCAGACGGTATGGAATATAGAATTAAGCTATGTGAGTGTGACTGGTCTGATGATGACCATATACCGGGTCAGATTCGGTTTGAATTTGGTAAAGCAGAGGAATTAGCAAAGGTTTCCGTAAAGTTCTATGTAAATGATGGATTTGAGGTACCGGATGAAATAGAAGAAGTACCTGTGGATCTGACTTCTCCTATCTATTCGGAGTTACTAAAGAAATCCCTGGTCCAGTGTGGGAATAATGCCAGATTAAAGAAAGCTTTTTTAAAAGCAAAAAATGGGGAGGATATGACAATCGCATTTATTGGCGGTTCCATTACCCAAGGCGCAGGAGCCATTCCCATCAATACCCAGTGCTATGCTTACAAGACATTTATAGGCTTATGTAAGATGGCAGGAAAGGGTACTGAGGAAAGTATACATTATGTAAAGGCCGGAGTCGGAGGTACCCCCTCTGAATTAGGAATGCTTCGCTATGACAGAGATGTTCTGTGTGAAGGTACTGTCAAACCAGATATTGTTGTGGTGGAATTTGCAGTCAATGACGAAGGAGATGAAACCAAGGGTGAATGTTATGATTCCCTGGTTCGCAGGATCCTGAGTGCAGAGAATAAACCGGCTGTAGTGCTTTTGTTTGCAGTATTTTCAGACGATTACAATTTACAGGAGAGACTTTCTGTGGTAGGAGAGGCTTATGACCTTCCGATGGTCAGTACCAGAGATACAGTAGTAGAACAGTTCTATAAAAAGCCGGGTGAAGGTAGAATCGTATCTAAGAGTCAATTCTTCTATGACTGTTTCCATCCTACCAACATAGGTCATACCATAATGGCTGACGGCATTCTGCATCTCTTTCAGGTGGCTCTAGAAAAACCGGCTGATGAAGATCATCTTCAAATTGAGAAGATACCCGCACCTAAGGGTGGGGAATTCACCCATGTAAAAATGTTTGACAAAAAGATACTGAAAGAGCAGTCTGTTGCCTGTGTACATTCCTTACAATGTGGCAGCTTCAAAGCATGTGATACAGAACTGCAGGGAGTGGAAAGAAATCTGGATTTGAAGCATACCATGCAATTTCCATATAACTGGATGCATCAGGGAGGCGAAGGTAAAGGAAATGAGCCCTTTTGCATGGATATCGAATGCAGTGCACTTTTGATTATTTACAAAGATTCTGCAGCAAATCAGGTTGGTTGTGCTGAGGTATTGGTGGATGGGGAGAAAGTACTCACAATAGACCCTCATCTGATTGGTTGGACCCATTGCAATCCGCTTATTTGTTTTAGAGGAAGAGAAAAGAAGAACTATCATGTGGAAGTACGAATGAAGTCAGGTGATGAAGAAAAGGACTTTACTATATTAGGTTGGGGTTATATAGACTAATCCGCAAAGATAGGAGAAAGGTATGAAAATGAATCAGTTATTTGGTGGATGGCTCTTTTTGATTGGTACTGCAGCTCTGTTAGCCGGCTGTTCAAATGACAAAGTAGAGCAGACAGAAGAGAAGCAAACGGCGAGTAAAGTGACCACTGAATCGAGTACTGAAATGGTGGAAGATTCCACTGCCGAAACAGAGATTAGTATGACGGTTGATCAAGGCCTATATGAATTGTATCAGAGTAATTATCCTATCGGGATAGCTCTTCCGAATACGGTATTTCAAAATATTGTTATGTTCGAAGATGTAATAGTTAAAAATTTTAACAGTATTACCTGTGAAAATGAAATGAAGCCTGACTTTGTGCTAGACCAGACTGTCAGCATGAATAATCTGGAAAAGACTTATCTGCGTGCAGCAGTAAGCTTTCAGAATTGTCAGCCAGCCATAGATTTTGCCTTAGAACATAATATGAAAATCAGGCTTCATACTCTGGTATGGCATAGCCAGACACCTGCCTGGTTCTTCACAGAAGACTATACAAAGGATGGAACATTGGTCAGCCGTGATGTGATGCTTGCCCGAATGGAGAATTACATAGCAGATGTACTGGGGTATTTTAATGAAAATTATCCAGGCCTTATCTATGCGGTGGATGTGGTAAATGAAGCATTTGATATAGGCAACGGAGACGAAAATGGAGTTCGTAATGTAAATAACCGCTGGTATGAAACAGTAGGAGATGATTATTATTATCAGGCTTTTGTTTTTGCCAGAAAATATGCATCAGAGGATATGAAACTCTTTTATAATGACTATGGATGTGTGGATAAGGTGAATCTTATCTTGGGGCATCTTCAAAAAGCAAAGGATGAAGGCCTCATCGATGGAATCGGGATGCAATCACATCTAAGTGTGAATGATAATATTTACATTAAGTTTGTAAATGCTGCCAAGGCTTTTTGTGATGCAGGTTATGAGGTACAGTCAACAGAATTGGATATTGGTGTGACGGAGAATACAGATTCCGCTTTTATGACACAGGGAAGAAAATATCGTTCTTTCTTCAAAAGTATGAAAAACCTGCAGGAAGAGGGATATGCCATCACCGGAATAACTGTGTGGGGGCTAAACGATACATTATCCTGGCGAACAGGTGAATATGCCTTACTGTTTGATCAGGAGATGAATCCCAAGAAGGCGTATTTAGGTGCTATGATGGATCCTTCCATACCAGATGTGGAATAACTTAAAAACAGGAGCAGAATATGTGGATGAAATGTAAAGGGAAAAAATGGATGGCTTTACTATTGTGTATCATAACTGCAACCGGCTTGACCGGTTGTGGCAGTGAAGCACAGGAGGAAGATTATCTGATTGTGGAACAGCAAGAAGAACCAATTACCTACACCCTTGGTACAGTTACAATGGGAGATGTAGAAAAGACATTGCGAATAAGTTGTGTATATCAGCAATTACATGATGAGGAGGTCTGTTTTCAAGTAAGTGGGAAAAAGATATCCAAGGTATATGTGAAAGAAGGGGATATTGTAAAGAAAGGGCAGCTACTGGCTGAGCTTTCCGGTGGGAGCCTTCAGGATGAAATCAACAGACTGGAATACCAGATTACTCGAAACAACATTCTGCTGGAACAGACTCTGGCAGATAAAAAAAATGAGATTGATTTACAGAATCAGTATTTTGAGTTATGGACAAAACAGAGCTGGGATGATGTAGTAAATCTGCGTGATGCCCTGTCACAGATTGAGAAGAATTATGCTTACGCCATTGAAGATTACCAGGATGCTATAGCATTGGACCAGAAGCAGATTCAAAGCTTGAAATCTGAAGCTGCGCAAAGTAATTTGTATGCAGGTATGTCAGGTACAATATCCTATATCATGGATAATCTGGAAGGCAGTACCTGTGCCAAGGATAAAGTGGTGATGAAGATCATAGACAGTACAGAATGTCTGTTTGCAGTAGATGAGCCGGAATATACCTCCTATTTCACTGAGGGAACAGGTGTCGATCTTAATATCAATACCGGAACAGCTTCCGGCAACTATATTGTATATCCGTATCAGATTAAAAACTGGACAGATACCTTATTATTTAGTCTTTCTGATGAAGGTGATATCCCTACCATTGAGGTAGGAACCACGGGTATGTTGCGTATGGTCTTAGAACAGAAAACCCAGGTACTTACGGTACCGATTTCTGCTGTACATAATGCTGACGGGAAAGCTTATGTGTATGTTCTGGGAGAGAATAATCTCAGGGAAGTACAGTGGATTACTGCTGGACTTTATGGAGATGATACGGTGGAAGTAATAGATGGACTTTCAGAAGGGGATACGGTAATAACGCGATGAATAAATGTTTAAGAATATGTGTGATCGGTCTTCTTTGTGGCAGTCTTGCCTTTAGTGGTTGTGGCAAAAGTCAGACCGACGAAGAAACGGTTACATTAATTGATCCGATCAGTGCAGTTACCAATGCAGAAGCTGCAGAATATCGAAATATATATAATGCCAAGACATACTCTACCAGTGTATATCCTCAAACAAAAGAATATACATTTGAAGAGGCATCCATGTTTACAGGTTTTGGTGCGTATCCAGGTGGTAAAGTGAATACAGGAGATGTTCTTGCTTATACAGATACCGGTAATATTGAAGACCAGATAGAGGATATGGAAGAAAAACTGGTGAAATTGCAAAAACAATTTCAGGAATATACCCATGATATGGATAAAAAACTGAAAACCATTGATGCCAAACTGAAAGAGTGTAATAGACTTGGGGGAACCTATCTGCTAAATTTTGAAAGAGAGACCCTACAGCGGAAAGGTCTTAAGGCCGACCTGGATTATCAAACCCAGATTTATCAACTGGATTATACTTATTATGAAAACCTGCTTAAGGAATTAAGTGAGAAGAAGAATAAATATGAGGTGATAGCAACTGCGCAGGGAGAAGTTGTGGCTATCCAGAACTACTCGTACGGAGATCAGGTGAATGATGAAACCATGATCATGGCTGTTGGTGACTTGAGCCAGAAGGAACTGAAGTGTAATTACATAAACAAGGGTACCATTTCCAAAGCAGTGGATGTATATGCCATATTTGATGGAGTACGGTATGAAATTGATTACCAGCCAATGGATACGGAAGAGTATACAAAATTGTCCAAGCAGGGTGCCACAATATATTCCACCTTTCTTCTGAATGAGGATGCTGCGGATATTAGTGTAGGAGATTTTGGAATAATTGTTGTGGTCACAGACGAGAGGGAGCATGCACTGTCTGTTTCTAGCTCAGCTGTTCATAGAGATGCCACAGGTACCTTCGTATATGTGTTAAAAGATGGAGCCAGTGTAAACACACCCGTAACGACGGGATTATCAGACGGACAGTTTACCGAAATAATTTCTGGTATCACCAAAGAAGACAAAGTTCTTGTGGATGAGATTAGAACCTATGGAAAAAACACGACCACTATAGCTTACGGAACCTTCAGCAATAGTTTTGAAGGAGTGGGATATATGTATTACCCTGACAACACCGCCGTACTGAATACGTCAGAGTATGGTACCATGTATCTGCAGGATATGAAGGTAGCTATGTATCAGCATGTGGAAAAAGGAGATGTCATTTGTACTGTTCGTGTTATTCCAGACAGCATTGCCTTTGAGAGAGCCAAAACTGAGTTAATGAGGTTGAATGAACGAATACAGGATTTACAGGAAGATGTGGAAGAAGAGGAAACTGCGGATCAGAGAGAATCAAGGGAAAAGGCAATTGCAATAAAACAGGAAGAAATTCAAAAAGTACAGGAAAAGATTGCTGACATAGAGAAGGATGCGTCAACGAAAGCTCTATATGCAGATAAGACCGGCATTGTGCTCTGGATAGATGATCTGGAGAAAGAATCCATTTTATCCAAGAATCAGATGGTTGTACAGATTGCTAATGAAGATACCTGTTACGTGATTGTTGAGGATAAAAATCAGCTGCTTAACTATGGGAATGAAGTAACCATTACTTATTCAGACTTATCAGGTGAGGAAAGCACGACCCAGGGAATGGTTGCTAAAATGAATAACGCAGGTGTCAGTCAGAAGCTGCAAATGGACTGGACACTGATTCTGCTACCCAATGAAGTGATAGGAGATATGTCTGTAACAGTACAGGGAGGAGACGGATGGTGGAACAGAAGCATGTTTGATGTTGATGCTTCCATCCGTGAAATGCAGAATGTGTTGATTGTTCCTAAAAAAGCAGTTACGGAGATTGGTGGGCTAACCTATGTTGATGTCATAGATGAGGATGGAAATGTGGTAACCACCAGCTTTATAGCAGGTGGCTTTGATTCAGAAAACTATTGGGTAGTAGAAGGACTCACGGAAGGAATGAAAATATGCTTAAAGTAATGTTGCAAAAGCTGTGGCATAAAAAATGGATGGTGATGTGTCTATTACTGGGAAGTATATTGCTGATTGCTACAGTGGTCAGCTTTCCTATGTACAGAAATGCTGCCTTTGACAGGATGCTACAGGATGAATTTCAGGAATATTTAGCAGAAAAAGGGGAATGGCCTGGTAGAAATGAATTTATTATGGTTTCCAAAAAGGATGCCGGCGGAAAAGCCATGAACAAGATGGAAACTTTGATGCAGAGTATATACCAGGATTTGGGTGTGACAGAGAAACAGACAACTTATTTGTATGGTCTTGGTAAAGCGGAAGCCCATTCTCTGATGAACAGGGAAGATGTGAATGCGATTTCCTTAAAGATTGGATTTCTATCTGATTTAGAGAACCATGCCAAATTGCTTTCAGGAGAAATGTATTCCAGTAAAGGATTGACAGATGATGGCTGCTATGAAGCAGTAATCAGCCAGGCATGTATGGTAAGTGCCAATCTTCTGGTGGGAGAAACATTAGAGATGGATGCGCTGAAGGATGGAGACGGAAATCCGATTCGTATCAAGATTGTGGGTGTATTTGCTGAGGATAGTAACAGTGATTTTTATTGGCAGACATCTGCTGACGAAATGGACGGTTTTTGCCTGATTAGTGAAGAACTGTTCCGTTCCAAGTTTACCAAGGAGAATGCAGGTAAGTTTACGATTACCTGTAAATATAGTACATTATTTGAATATGAGGATATAAAAGCCATTGATGTAAAGCATCTAAAGGAGCAGACAACCTATCTGACAGAGGAAAGTCCATTTCGTAGTACCCTGTCAAAGCCGGATTATGCGGGAATACTGGAGCAGTTTGAAAGTAAAAAGGGCAGAATTGAAGCAACCTTGTTTATTTTACAGATTCCGGTATTAGTCTTGTTATGTGCGTTCCTCCTTATGATATCGGGACAGATGTATGATATGGAAAGAAATGAGATTTCTGTTATTAAGAGCCGTGGTAGTTCTGGCGGGCAGATTTTCCGATTGTATTTGTATCAGAGTATTTTTCTGACATTATTTGGTGCACTGGCCGGCTTACCATTGGGAAGTTTATTTTGCAGACTTTTGGGAGCAGCCAGAAATTTCCTTGAATTTTCTATTCGAGGAGAATTACATATTTCATACACAAGGGATGTGCTTTTATATTTGCTGGTGTCAATAGTGGCATCCATTCTGATTATGACTTTACCAGCAATCAAGCACAGTAAGTTGTCCATCGTGAAGTTAAAACAGCAGAAAGCTTTAAAAAAGAGATCATGGTGGGAAAAATGCTTTTTGGATGTTATCTGCCTGGGTGTATCCCTATATGGATTTTATTCCTTCCGTGGCAACGAAGAAGCACTGGAAATTAACGTATTAAGGGGAGAAGCACTGGATCCTCTTTTATATATCAGTTCATCCTTGTTCATCGTGGGCATGGGACTTTTATTCCTTCGTTTACGGCCACTGTTAGTCAGATTTATCTATTTTCTGGGGAAACGTTATTGGCAGCCGGCAAGTTATGCCTCGTTTACAGAAAATATTAAGAATGGCAGAAAACAACAATCTATTATGCTTTTTATGATACTGACCATATCATTGGGTATGTTCCATGCCATAGTAGCCAGAACCATTCTGCAAAATGCCACAGATAATTCGGAGTATATTTGCGGAACTGATTTGATGGTCAAGGAAATCTGGACCAATAATGGTGGTCTTTCTGCAGATGGTTCTCCTACAGAGTTACAGTATTCCGAACCTGATTATGTAAAATATGCACGACTTGATTGCGTATCAGCATATACAAGAGTCATGTATGATGAAAAGGCATATATACCGAGTACCGGTAACAAACGTCAGAATATCATACTAATGGGCATCCATACCAAGGAGTTTGGCGAAATCACCAATGTGTCCAGAGATCTTTTAGAGAAGCCTTACAATACTTATTTAAATGAATTGGCGGCTGTTCCAAATGGTGTTTTGGTTTCCCGCAATTTTGAGGGCCAGCTTGGCTACAAAGTCGGAGACATCATTACCTACAACAATAATGATAAGTTTAGCGCAACTGGCAAAATTGTAGATTTTGTGGACTACTGGCCAGGGTATATATCAAATGAAAAACAACTGCTGCCTGACGGAAGTGTTGAAAACAAAGATAACTTTCTGGTAGTGGCTAACTATGGACCTTTGAAGCAGAGCTGGGGTGCGGTACCCTATGAAGTATGGATGACTCTAAAAGAAGGAGCCAGCACAGATAATTTTTATGACTGGGTATCAGCTGAAAATATAAAGGTTACCAAGTATGTGGATAAGGGAGCTACACTCACCGGTGTGGTAGAAGATCCTTTATTACAGGGTACCAACGGTGTGCTTACCATGGGCTTTATTGTCACAATGATTCTTTGTATCATGGGCTATCTGATTTATTGGATCATGTCCATCCGTTCAAGAGAGATGTTGTTTGGTGTATTACGTGCGTGTGGTATGCATAAAGGAGAAGTGTTCCATATGCTTATCAATGAACAGATTTTTTCAGGTGTATTGTCCATTTTAGCAGGCCTTGGAATCGGAAAACTCACGTCAGAATTGTTTGTACCAATGCTTCAGACTGCGTATGCAGCAGCAAATCAGGTTTTGCCCATGCAATTGATTACGAATACACAAGATATGGTCAGGCTGTATGGTGTGGTGATTCTGGGCATGTTGGTATGTCTGCTTGTGCTGATTTTACTGGTATTTAAACTAAATGTGACCAAAGCATTGAAGTTAGGGGAAGAATAATGAATAACGAAGATAAAAAAATGATTGAACAAAACAGTATTGTTGTACAGCATGTAAACCGGATATTTCCGGTAGCTGGTGGTGAATTTCAGGCACTGAAGGATATAAATGCTGAGATTCCACAGGGTGTATTGGCAATTTTAAGAGGAAGGTCCGGTTCAGGTAAAACCACCTTGCTGAATATACTGGGAGCGTTAGATCAGCCTACATCCGGAAAAGTATATATTGGTGGCAGGGATATCGGAAAGTTATCCGATACAGAAAGAGAAAACTTAAGACGTACGAAAATAGGATTTGTATTTCAGTCAGTTTCGCTGATTCCTACTATGAATGCCTTTCAGAATGTAGAATTTTCCCTACGGCTGGCAGGTGTGAAGATTGGTCGGGAACAACGAGTGGAGGAATGCCTGAAAATGGTGGGACTAGGAAACAGAATGCACCATATGCCGGCTGAAATGTCCGGCGGTGAGCAGCAGAGAGTCGCTATTGCCAGAGCAATTGCTCACAAACCGGAGATTCTATTTGCAGATGAGCCTACTGCCGAACTGGATAGTGCTATGGCGGCAGAAGTAACCAAGCTATTTCAGGATATGACCAGAAAAGAACATGTTACCATCATCATGACAACCCATGATACAGGCCTGATGGATGCAGGTGATATGATTATGGAGCTTGAAAATGGGGAAAGAAGGTAAATATGCCGGAAATGATGATACAGGCAGATGGCCTGGTAAAGATTTATAAAACAAAGCAAACTGAAGTCTTAGCATTGCAGGGTCTTGATTTGCAGGTTGAGGAAGGAGAACTCACAGCCCTAATTGGGAACAGTGGTAGCGGTAAATCTACTTTCCTGAATATGATTGGCGGTTTGGACAGACCCAGTGCAGGTTCCTTAATTGTGGGTGGAAAGAATCTGTTTACCATGACAGAAAGAGACTTGGTAGTCTATAAACGAGATACGGTAGGGTTTGTATGGCAAAACAATGCCAGAAACCTGTTACCGTACCTGACAACACTTGAAAATATAATGCTGCCCATGTATCTATCTGATGCTCATAAAAAGAAGGAGAAAGCATTAGAGTTATTGGATAAAGTAGGAATGTCATCCAAGAAGCATAGCAGACTGAATACACTTTCAGGTGGAGAACAACAGCGTATCGCGATTGCGATTGCACTTGCTAATTCACCAAAATTATTATTGGCTGATGAACCTACCGGTAGTGTTGATTTTAAAACAGCAGATTATATTTATGATATTTTTACAGAACTGTACAGGAATGGCCAGACCATTTTGATTGTTACCCATGATATAGCTTTGTCTAAGAAGGTAAAACGTGTTGTTGCAATCAGAGATGGTAAAATAAGCAGTGAGCGCATCTTAAAGGAAAAATATGCAGACAGACTAAAGGAAGTATCCATTGACTGGCGAGCAGAGGACACCCAGGATGAGTATGCAATTGTGGATAAAGCCGGGCGTGTGCAGATTCCAAGAGAGGTACTTACTGCCATGCAACTAAATGGAAATAAGGTGAAACTGGAGTTACAGGGTGAAAAGGTAATCATCAGTGGGCCTGAGGTGCAGTAGTCAAAGGAAGCATACTAAATGAAGAAAAAGCAAAAGAGTTTTATGGAGGTGCCGGAGGATATACTCCGGCACCTCTCCACATGGAGCATCGATAAAAGTAATATTTTGTTTACATCCATAACAGATCTTGATTGTAATGGTGAATATGCAGATGGTTTTGTGATTTTAACTGCAAAACAGGTCTGCCTTTTTCATAATACTATAAAAAACGAAAATGTACATATTTACAGAGGGTATTTTGGACAACCCGATGGTGTACCTGCAAAACAGGACTTTAAGGGATGTGTATATGACATTACCCAAATAGAACGCATTTATATAGAGATGGGAGTTGGATGTAATTTATTAATTGCAATCATACAGGGGCAGGAATACTGCCTTACCATGTTTACCAATTTACATAAGAAGACAATGAGCCAGCTGGTTAGGGGTATAGAGGAAATACGGGGTGGCGGCACCTTCAGTACACCTGTAAAGGAAGAAGAGTGTTGTCCAAAATGTGGAAGAATGTATCCTGATAGTGTCAGGAAAATCTGCCCTGACTGCATGGACAGAAGAAACATTTTTGTAAGAGTTTTAGAGTACTTTAAACCTTATGTATTGCAGTTTACCTTAATGGTGGTAATCATTGTAGCAGGGTCATTGATCAATCTTTTATGGCCTTATTTAAGCGGCACTGTCCTTTTTGATAAAATTCTGAATCAGAACGAAGCATTTTTAGAGCAGGTAGGAATTCCTGCCGGAGGGTTCGTAACAGCACTTTTCGTTCTGGTACTGACTATGCTAGTAACCAGAATGCTTCAAGTAGTATTCCAGATTCTGCAGGGAGTTCTGACTGCACAGATGGTGGTAAATGTAGTTCGTGATATAAAAAAGAAAGTATTTCGTTCCATGGGACGATTATCCATCAGTTTTTACAGAAGCAGACAGACGGGCGCCCTGATGACCAGGGTAATGGGAGACGCCGAGAGAATAACAGATTTCTTTGTGGATGGAGCGCCTTATATCCTGATCCATGGTTTCACCATACTTGCGACCTTGATTGTTATGTTTGGAATAAATCCGTTGATGGCGTTCCTGACAATAGCCCTTTATCCCTTTATGGTGGTAGTGAATGTTTATTTTAGGCCTAAGATCTGGATCATGTTTGGCAGAAGACACAGAGCAGAACGTTCTCTGAACAGTGGAGTAAATGATAATCTCACAGGCGCCAGAGTGGTGAAGAGCTTTGGTCAAGAGAATAGGGAAATTCAAAGGTTTTCAACGAATAACAAGAAGTTGAAGGAAGCAGAGATCCTCATTAGTTACAGACAGAATTATCTTACTTTAGTATATAGCGGTGTACAGAGTCTAGCCCGTATGTTGATCATGGGAGTAGGTGTATACTTTATTATGACAGGCATGGGCAGGAAAATGGAGCTTGGTACCCTGATAACCATGCTTGCTTATGCGGATCAGCTACAGAACCCAATGAATTTCTTTTCCAGATTACCTATGCGCTTTGCAGAAAGCATGAATAGTGCACAGCGTATTTTTGAGATTATCGATGCGGTACCGCAGGTACAGGAGAGTAAAAGTCCCATTGCGCTGACAAATCCCTGTGGGGATATTAGCATGGATAAGGTGAGCTTTGGATATGAGACTAGTAAACCGGTACTAAAGAATGTTTCTCTGCATATTCCTGCAGGAAGTATGCTGGGAATTGTAGGGCGTTCTGGTGCAGGGAAAACAACCTTGGTAAATCTGATTTCCAGAATGTATGACACGGATGAAGGAAGTATTTCCATTGATGGGATAAATGTAAAAGAATTATCCTTTAGGGAGTTAAGGAAGAATGTAGCTATGGTATCCCAGGAAACCTATATTTTCATGGGTACTGTTGCTGAAAACATAGCATATGCAGACAAAACAGCAGATCTTTTTCATATCATGCAGGCTGCTAAATTGGCCGGTGCTCATGAATTTATCATGGAGATGCCGGATGGGTACGATACAAAAATCGGAGCATCGGGAAGAGAATTGTCCGGTGGTGAAAGGCAACGTATTTCCATAGCAAGAGCGATATTAGCCAATCCTAAAATATTGATTTTGGATGAAGCAACTGCTTCTGTTGACACAGAAACAGAACAGATTATCCAAAAATCCATTAACTATTTGGTGGCTGGCCGAACGACTATTTCTATTGCACACAGACTTTCAACACTTCGTGATGCAGATTACCTTGTGGTGATTGATCATGGAGAGATAACGGAACAGGGAACTCATGAGGAACTGGAAGCGCTGAAAGGCACCTACTATAAACTGATGGAATTGCAGACTAAGGCTCTTGCCATGAAGAATTAGGAGAGTGAAATGGAACAGAAATTTGAATTATCACAAATGGAGCAGGAAACGGAAGAAATGCTTCGAATCCGGTATTTGAAGAAAGAGAACGCTCTTTTTTCCAGAACGGGCACGGGTTTTTTAAGCCTTCAGTTGGGGGAAGAATTTTATCCCCGAGTAAAAGTAGTGAGAATGTATCCGTTTACACAAAAGGACGAGTTTATTTCAATTCGTACATCGGATGAGCATTCCAGGGAAATCGGGATTATTGAAAAACTAAGCGATATGGAGCCTGATACATTGGTAATGCTGAAAGAGCAGCTGGCTTTAAGGTACTTCACGCCGATCATTCATAAAATTAATAACATTAAAGATGAATATGGTTATGCATACTTTGATGTAGAAACAGATCATGGCAACTGTCGTTTTACAATTCAGATGGGAAGCAATGCAGTGGTTCATTTATCCGAATACCGGATACTGATACTGGACATTGACGAAAACAGATTTGAGATTTCTGATCTGACTAAACTGACGGCTAGGGAGAGGAAGAAGCTTGATTTATTTCTCTAGGAAATAAGGAGAACAAAGTGATACTAAACTATATATTATCGAAGGAAAATATTGAAATCTGTAAGCTTTTGGATGAAGAAAAGATATTTTACTGCCTGCCATCAGATATTGATTTAGCAGGTAATTTTCGCGGCAATTCCTATGTAGTAATGACAAACAGGAGAGTATTTTTGTTAGAAGAGGGTTGTCTTTCCAAGGAGTTTTTCATTAGTGATTGTGAGAGTATACAGTGTGAGCCTCGGATTGCCTGTGGTATTGTTTATATAATCAGGGAAGGAACACAGATACTAATAGCAAGATACTCGGCCAAACACCTTGTACGGTATTCCTATTTATTCCGGGGAATGCAAATACTAAAACAGGGGAGAACTGACAGAGTAATCAGCAGTGAATATGAGAAATCCTGTCCCAAATGTGGTCGTGCACTGCCAGGAACCAAGGATTGTCCGAAATGCAGTGGAAAGAAACAAGGTATTCTCTACGTATTTGGTGCCATGTTGAAGCCCCATATAAAGGAACTGATTGTCATATTGATCTTTATGCTGGCAGCAACATTTGTAACACTGGCCAATCCGGCCATACAAAAGGTACTTATTGATGATGTGCTGGTAGCTGATCGGAAAAATGTGAAAGAAGCTGTAATATGTCTGCTTCTTATGCTGGTCATGTCAGTAGGAATCGTCATTATCAATGTGGTAAAAAGTTATTTGTGTACGAGACTGGGTTCCAATATCAGTGAAGAACAGAGAAGAAAGCTGTTTGTGAAGATTCAACAGTTATCTCTTTCTTTTATTAATGAAAGAAGTCCGGGAGAACTGATGAACCGTATTGTACAGGACACCAACCGAATCAGTCACTTTGTGGGGGATGTTTTCTGTAATATGTTTACCGTATCGGTACTGTTTGTGTGTGTATGTGGATACATGCTGATACTGAACTGGAAACTGGCTTTGTTATCCTATGTATTCATTCCGGTTTCCGTTGTAGTTTCCGTTGCATACAGAAAAAGAGTACGAAAGAGATTCAGAATGCAGGGAGCAAAAAGTGATAAGGTCAACAGTAATTTGCAGGATGTGATTTCCGGTATGACAGTTGTCAAGTCTTATGGCCAGGAACAGAGAGAATCCGAGTATTTTAATGCTACAGCTGATGATTTTGCTAAAGTACAGCGTGGCAATGAAGTGTTCTTTGCTGTTTTTTATCCGTTTTTGTCTTTTACACTAGGAGCGGGCATTTATCTTGTCACTTTTTTTGGAGGGATGAAAGCCATACAGGGGAGCATGACTCCGGGAGAGCTGTTACAGTTTATCAGTTATGCCAATTTGATGTATACTTACGTAAACTGGCTGAGTAATATGCCACGTGCCCTGATGAACTTTGTTACCAGTGTAGAAAGAATCGGTGATGTAGAGAATCAGGAACCCTCTATTTTTGACATTCCGGGAGCAGTGAAGCATATTATTGAAGGAGAGATTACTTTCCGGAATGCTTCCTTTGGATATAAATCCTATAAACCAGTTTTGGAAGGAATCAATCTTACTGTACATAAGGGAGAAATGATAGGACTGGTAGGAGCTTCCGGTACAGGAAAATCTACACTTATTAATCTTATCATGCACCTTTATGAAGTAGACGACGGAGAGATTCTGGTAGATGGCATCGATATTCGTCAGATCAAGCTGGATTATTACCACAGTCAGATTGGTGTGGTCTTACAGGAAAATTTCCTGTTTGCCGGTTCTATATTAAACAATATCCGTTTTGCCAATCCAGATGCAACCATAGAGGAAGTCATTCGTGCCGCTAAAATGGCCAATGCACATGATTTTATTTTGAAAACTCCGGATGGATATAATACCTACGTAGGGGAACACGGTTATAATTTATCAGGGGGAGAGAGACAGAGAATTGCCATTGCCAGAGCCATTTTGCATAATCCTAGATTATTAATACTGGATGAAGCAACTGCAAGTCTGGATACGGAAAGCGAGTACCTGATTCAGACGGCACTGAACAGATTGACCGAAGGAAGGACTACATTTGCTATTGCACATCGTCTGTCCACACTGAAGGACGCAGACAGACTGGTGGTAATCGATGGGCATAGCATTGCTGAAGTGGGGACACATGATGAACTCATGGAGAAAAAGGGAATCTACTATAACCTTGTGCAGGCCCAGTTTCAGATGCAGAAAAGCAGAAATGTACAATAGAAAAATTCTCACGACCATTCATAGTCTTGCGTTTTTAGCCCGATACTCACTGGGCGTACAGTTCTTTTGCTGCTTAAATAGACGGTTAAAGGTGGAGATGCTTGGAAAACCTGCCCGAAGTGCTACTTCAGTGATAGACAAATCCGGTTCTGCCAAAAGCTCTTCAGCTGCCTTAATCCGTCTGTAGCAAATGTAATCGCAAAAAGTAAAGTTGGTGTATTGCTTGAACAGTCTGGAAAAATGAAACTTACTAAATCCAATCATGTCAGCAACATTTTCCAGATTCAAGTCTTCCATATAATGGGTGTCGATATAATCCATTAGTTCATTGAATTTATGCATATATTCTTTCTGCTTATAAAGACGAACATTAGGAAACATATCTGATTCATCCAAACGGTTGTACCCCAGCTTAATAAAGAATTTTAGCAGGTTGGAATAGATGGACAATTCAGCATATTCATGTTTATTAAAATATTCATCTGTCATTGTCATCAGAGACTGGTGAAGATCGTCATAAATTTTGGGGTATGTATCCTTTTTAATATGAAAAGGAGCTACCAATAAGGACTGGATACCTGCAAACCCTTTCAATCTGGTCAATGGTGTAATATCAAACAGGAAGATAAAGCGGCTTCCGTTTTCCGGAGCAATTAACTTATGTATTTCTCCGGGGGGGATGATAAATATATCACCGGGCATGATGTGAAAATACTCATCCCCAACCTTAATGTCATAATAATTATTGTGGGGCATGATAATCTCTAACGCATTGTGCCAGTGAGTATCATAGACAATGCTCTGCTCATTGTACCAGATTCTGACAGTGGTACTGTTGTGATATTCCACTATTTCATGTATGTTATCAACTAGTCTGGAACCAGCATAATCAGCATTTGCTGAGTAAAGATCCATATCCTTACTTTGGGAATAAATGTCAATCATATTTTGCTACCTCCCATGTATGGCAAATATCAGTTTTTGTTAGCACATGTTACAAAGGATATTTTAACATTTTAATCATAAAATGTAAATATTACTTTTTTTAAACAGATAGATAGTAAGAAGGGTATAAATGTTGCACAATAGAATTCTATTCTTTCACAAATATGTAAGCAATTTGTGAATATTAAATAGCAAAATATAAGGAGACGGCGGTAAAAAAGAAAATGTATAATATAAATGTGATGCAGAGACATGAGAAATTCGTAAATTGTAAGATTGGAGTGGGTTTATGAAAGAATCTACTAAAAGAGTAATTATTATTTTAGGTGCGCTGTTGGCGATTGTTGTATGTTGTTTATTATTGAATCTTCGCCAGACAGTAAATTTTTCGAAAAAGTATGAAGGTGTGGATTTGACTACAGATGCAGAAGGTGTAGGCAGAGAGGGTACTTATATGAAGTATCAGACTGCGCATAAAGAAGCTGCACGTCCTCAGAATGATGTAGATGTGGATATTTTTTCTTATTTAAACGGAGAAGAGGTTGAGACATATACAAATTATGCAGGGGTGGATCAGGCGCTTTACACAGGAGCCAGTTCCAGCGTAACATGGGAAGTGAATATTCCACAAGCCGGATTGTATAACATCCTTTTGGAATATATACCTGTGGAGTCCAGAGGAGTAGCCATCGAACGTTCTTTCTATATTAATGATGCACTTCCTTTTGATGATGCAGCTAATATTGCTTTTTACAGAACGTGGATGGACGGCGGAGAAAAGCGCGTAGATAACCAGGGAAATGAATTCCGTCCTGTTCAGGTTGAAAACTATGACTGGGATAGTACATATTGCAGAGATGATATGGGCTATGTGGTGGAACCCTTTCAATTCTATTTTGAAAAAGGGTTGAACACCATTACTATGGTTGGCGTAAATGAGCCCATGGTCTTAAAGAAAGTTTCAATCACTGCTGTGAAAGAGAAGGTGACTTACCAGGAATACATACAAAACCAGCCTACCGTGACACAGACAGCAGATGGATTAAATTATCTGCGCACAGTGCAGGGAGAAGAATCTTCATTACGTTCTGAATCCTCACTATATGCAAAATATGATCGTTCTTCACCGACCACTTACCCTAACAGTGTCACCAAGACTCTACTTAACTATGTGGGTGGGGATTCATGGAAGACTTCAGGACAATGGATTGAGTGGAACATTGAAGTCCCAGAAGATGGTTATTACAACATTATGATTAAGGGACGTCAGAATTATACCAGAGGTAGTGTATCAAGCCGTACCGTACATATTGATGGGGAAATCCTGTTTGATGAGTTAAAAGAGATTTCATTTGCTTATGCAAACGATTGGGAGTGTAAAACACTTTCTGATGAGAATGAAGATCCATTTAAATTCTATCTGACCAAGGGAACTCATACCTTACGCTTGGAAGCCACTCTTGGAGACATGGGACAGATTTTAGAGGAATTGGAAGATTCCACATTCAGATTAAATCAGATGTACCGTGAGCTTTTGGTTTATATCGGATCAACACCTGATAAATACAGAGATTACCATATTGATCAAATGTATCCGCAGATGATTGATGCTATGTCATTGGAATCAAAGAGACTGTTCAAATTGGTAGATGATGTTGTTTCAGTTACCGGACAGAAAGCTGATAAAATCGCTTCCGCACAGACACTTGCGCAGCAGCTGGAAAGATTTACAAAAAAACCAGAGAAAATTACAATTGAATTTACTACATTTAAAGATAATATCACTGCACTGGGTACTGCTATCCTCAATATGAGTGAAACCAAGATGGATGTTGATTATCTGGTAGTAAGCGGAACTGATGCAAAAGTAGAGAAGGATAAAGCGAATGGCTTTGCCAAAGCATGGCATGAAATCAAATCATTTTTTGCTTCTTTCGTAGTAGATTATAATTCCGTAGGTGATGTTTATGATGATAAGAACGGTGATGGAACAATTAAAGTATGGGTCCTTACCGGACGTGATCAAGGAACAATATTGAAATCCATGGTTGATGATACCTTTATTCCAAACTCAGGAATAGGAGTTAATGTAGAGATTGTTACGGGAGATGCTCTATTGACTGCAGTACTTGCAGGAAGAGGGCCCGATGTGGTTCTTTCTGTAGGCGCAGACCAGCCAATCAACTATGCACTTCGTGGTGCAGCAGAGGACTTAACACAATTTACTGATCTAGATCAGGTACTAAAATCATATAATGCAAGTTCCTACGCACAATATGAACTGGAAGGTGGTCTTTATGCATTACCTGAGACACAGACCTTTAATGTCATGTTTTATAGAAAAGATGTTTTGAACGAGCTAGAGTTGGAAGTACCGAATACATGGCAGGATGTGATTGAAATCCTTCCTACCATACAGGGAAATAATATGTCAATAGGTATTCCTACTGCTGCTGGTAGCAATAGTATTGCGACTCCTTCTACTGCCGTTGCTTCCACACAGCCTGACTTGTCCATGTATTTCAGCTTACTGTTCCAGAATGGCGGGGACTTATACAACGAAGCCGGTACGGCAACTACAGTAGATAAAGAAGCAGGAATTGAAGCGTTTTCAGATTATACTAAGTATTTTACTGATTATGGAATCCCTATGATTTATGACTTTGTCAGCAGATTCCGTTCAGGCGAAATGCCAATAGGTATTGTTTCCTATGCTACATATAATACACTGATGGTATCTGCACCGGAAATCAAAGGACTATGGGACTTTACATTAATTCCTGGTACAGAACAAGTAGATGAGAGTGGAAAAACCTATATTGATCGTTCCGATTTTGTGACCGGATCAGCAACTATGATGATTAAGCAGAATAACGATAAGAAGAAACAAAATGCTTGGGAGTTTATGAAATGGTGGGCTTCCGCAGACTCACAGGTTCGTTTCGGACGTGAGATTGAGGCATTACTTGGCTCTTCTGCAAGATATGCTACAGCAAATTATGACGCATTTACCAGACTCGCCTGGAGTGCGAGAGATATTGAGATTTTGTCAGAACAGTGGCAATGGACCAAAGGTATTCGTGAAGTGCCAGGTGGATATTATACCGGTAGACATATTACGAATGCAATTCGTAAAGTTCTTAATGAACAAACAGATCCAAGAGAGACAATCTTAGACTATAGGATTAAGATTGATGATGAGATTATCAAAAAACGTGAGGAATTTGGTCTGCCAATAGATAGATAATTATTTGTAGCAGTTGGAGGAGAGCAATGAAGGAATACTTACAAAAATATTTCATTTTGCGCAAACACAATTTTCAAGTGGGAGTTAAAAAAGCAAAAAGAAGTAAAATGTGCTATTTATTCTTAGCACCATTTGCAATATTGTTTACTATGTTTAGCGTTTTACCAGTAATTACATCTATATTCTTAAGCTTTACATATTATAATATCTTGGAAGCTCCAAGATTTCTAGGTGTGACAAACTACGTCAACCTAATCTTACAGGATGATGTCTTCTTGATAGGTGTTAAAAATACATTTATGATAGCATTCATCACCGGACCAATAGGGTATTTGATGTCCTTCCTGTTTGCGTGGCTGATTAATGAATTGCCCAGATGGATTAGAACCATTGCAGTTATTGTGTTTTATGCACCTTCCATAGCAGGTAACGTATTCGTTATTTTCTCCATTTTCTTTAGAGGTGATGCTTATGGATATGTAAATGCATTTTTAATGAATTTGGGACTTATTGACGCTCCTATTCTCTGGCTTATTAATCCTACATACATGCTACCTATTTGTATGGTTGTTATTTTGTGGATGAGTCTTGGTACCGGATTCCTTTCCTTTGTTGCTGGATTACAGGGTGTAGACCGATCTCAATACGAAGCTGGATATATGGATGGCGTGAAAAACCGTTGGCAGGAGCTATGGTATATTACTCTTCCCAATATGAAACCTATGCTAATGTTCGGTGCAGTTATGTCAATAACATCTTCTTTCGGTGTTGCGGATGTTACCATGGCACTATGTGGATATCCCAGTACAGATTATGCAGCCCGTACTGTTGTAACTCATTTGTTTGACTATGGTTATTCCCGATTTGAAATGGGATATGCATCTGCAATTGCTACCTTATTATTCGTTATTATGATTTTATGTAATAAAGCAATACAAGGCATGCTTAGAAGATTGGGAACCTGACGGGAATGAAAATAAATACCCGCAGTAGCGGAGATAGGGAAGCAATATGAGTAGAAAGAATAAAGAAGTTAACGTAAAAAGACATAAGCTCAAAATATTTAAGAAAAGAAAACCAAATCGGTCCAGAGCGGGAGATTTTTCCCTTTATTTATTCTTATTGTTGGTAGCAGTAGCTATGGTATTTCCACTAGTATTTGCAGTCAGCAGTGCATTGAAGCCATTGGATGAGTTATTTATGTTCCCACCTAAGGTTTTTGCACAGAATCCTACCTTGGATAACTTTTCTGATTTGTTTGTTACCATGGGTAAATCATGGGTATCCTTTTCTAGATACATGTTTAACACAGTATTTATTACTGCAGCCGGTACGGCAGGACATCTGATTATTGCTTCCATGGGTGCATTTGTACTAGCGAAATATGATTTTCCCGGAGGAAAAGCATTCTTTAATATCGTTGTGGTTGCCTTGATGTTTAGTGGTTATGTTACAACCATACCAAATTACATTATTTTAAATAAATTAGGTTGGATTGATACTTATTGGGCAATCATAATTCCTGCTTTTGCATCTCCTATGGGATTGTTCCTGATGAAGCAATTCATGGAAGGTCTTCCCATGTCACTGATAGAAGCAGCTAAGATTGATGGTGCTAATGAATGGAAAGTATTTTTCAATATAGTAATGCCTAATGTTAAACCAGCTTGGCTGACCTTGATTATCTTCTCCGTACAGGGGCTTTGGAATAACAGAGCAGCCACTCTGATTTATTCAGAACAGAACAAAACTTTAGTTTATGCATTGCAGCAGATACAGAGCGGTGGTATTGCAAGAACCGGGCAGGCTGCAGCGGTTACTGTAATTATCATGATAGTTCCCATTGCAATTTTCATTTTGTCTGAAAGTCAGATACTGGAAACAATGGCAAGCTCCGGCTTGAAGGACTAAGATGGAGGCTTGATATGAAAAAAACAGCGTTAAGGCTAGTAGCACTTTTATTTGGTGCTGTATTATTAATCAGTACTCCAATGACAGCTAGTGCTGATGAAGGTTATACCTATATTTACGACTGGTGGGGAGATATCCAGTATTCACCTGATGCTTATGAGGTTGCAGGTGTGTTTACAAAAGATGATTTGGGATTGGATACCAATCTAAATAATCCTAGTAGTATGTTTGTATACAAAGATGAAATCTATGTGTGCGACAGTGGAAACAATCGTATTTTAGTATTAAAACGGGATAACGCCGATAAGATTGAGTGTGTTAAGGTAATTGATCAGTTTTACGGAGATACAGATGTTAAAACTTTTCTAAACCCAACGGATATAGCTGTTGACGATGATGGAAATCTGTATATTGCAGATAACGGAAATCACAGAATTGTTAAGTTTGATAAGAACCTTCAATATTTATTGGATTTTACAAGACCCGTAGATGCAACCTTTGATCAGAATACTGAATATCTTCCCAATAAAATTGTGATTGATTCAGCCGGGAGAGTATTCTGCATTGCAACCAATGTAAATAAAGGGTTGATCAAGTATGAAGCAGATGGAACGTTTTCCGGATTTGTCGGAGCAACTCCTGTTACATATGACTTTATGGACTATATTTGGAAACGCTTAGCGACAAAAGCGCAGAGAGAGCAGATGGTAGCTTTTGTACCGACTGAATACGCTAATGTTTATATGGATCGGGATGGCTTCGTTTATGCAACTACCACAAATGTAACAGAAGAAGAGGTAGACGATGGAAAAGCCGATCCCATTCGTAAAATCAATATGATGGGAAAAGACATTCTGATTCGTAATGGTGAGTGGTGGCCTATTGGAGATATCTACTGGGGCAACGGCGGTGGTTATGAGGGTCCGTCCAAGCTTGTAGATATTACTGTTATGGATAATGATGTATATGTAGCACTTGATCGTGTCAGAGGTAAGATATTTGCATATAACAGTCAGGGTGTCATGTTATTTGCTTTTGGTGGAAATGGTAATCAGGACGGTTACTTCAGAATGCCAGCTTCCATTGAACATATGGGATATGATTTGCTGGTACTAGATTCTGTTGATAACAGTATCACTTTGTTCACACCTACAGTATTCGGAAAAATGGTTTATCAGGCTATGGATGAATTCAAGCGTGGTGAATATGAAGCATCTGGTGAAACGTGGAAAAAAGTAAAATCTTTTGACGGTAATTATGACCTTGCTTATATCGGGATTGGAAGATCTCTGTTAAGACAGGAGAATTACAAAGATGCACTTACCTATTTTGAATTGAAATGGGATGATGAAAATTATTCCAGAGCCTTTCAGCAATATCGTAAGGTATGGGTAGAGGAGAATATTGGTTGGATATTTGCAGCAGTCTTTTTGTTGTTGATAGTTCCTCTTTGTATTGGAAAAGTTAAGAAAATAAAGCATGAAATAGATATAGCAGATATTTTCAGGCTATAGATGGAATGGAGGCAAAAATGACAGCTTCTTTGACACTCAAAGAGAAGTTTAAGCATTATTTATCTACACTACGATATGCGTTTTATATTTTATCACATCCATTGGATGGATTTTGGGATCTGACACATGAAAAGAGAGGATCCGTAGCAGCAGCTACTACGATATTAGTCCTTACAATTCTTGCTAGAATAATGAGCATGCAGTATACAAACTTTATGTTCATGCATGTTTATTGGGACGATATTAACATATTTTTGTATATCGCCAGTATTGTATTTCCTTTATTATTATGGTGTGTGGGTAACTGGGGACTTACGACATTGTTTGATGGTAAAGGAAGACTGAAGCAGGTTTATATGTCTACCTGCTATGCACTTCTTCCATATCCCCTGTTACAATTTCCGCTCATTATTGCAAGCAATATAGTTACTATAGAAGAAGGCGATTTTTATACTGTAGTAGGAGCATTCTCAATCGTCTGGGCAGCCTTTTTGATTATTGCTGCCATGTTGGAAATACATGAATATTCATTAGCAAAAACAATATTTTTTACTGTAGCATCTATATTTGCAATGCTTGTTGAATTGTTTATTTTATTATTATTCTTTAGTATGATAAGCCAGGGAATTGCATATTTTGTTTCCCTATTTAGGGAGATTATGTTCCGAATGTAGCTGGGAGGAAAGGTTAGATATGAAAAAAAATTCAACATTAAGTAAAAAAGTGAAAAGCCTTATTGGCCCAGTATTAATTCTGCTTATCATTGTAGCAGTTGCATGTGTGGTATTATTAGTCAAAGACAAAGAAGAACCAGTTGAAATCATTAAAGTAAATGCTTATGAAGGCTCAGAAGAAGATATCATACTAGAGAACGATAAGCTAAAGCTGGTCATGGATGCAACAACAACACAGTTCAATCTTACAGTAAAGGATACCGGAGCCGTATGGCTATCAAACCCTGAAGATGCAGCAAATGATAGTCTTGCACAAGCTAGTGAAAAGAACAGACTGAGGTCCACATTATTACTTACATATAGTACAATTAATGGTGTTGATACATTGTATGATAATTATGCTTTCAGCATGGAAAGAAAAATTTTCCAGATAGAAAAAGGCGATGACTATATCAAAATTTTCTATTCGATTGGTGATATCCAAAAAGAATACTATGCTCCTCCAGTGTGTGTTGAAGCTGATTTCGAAGCATTATTATCAAAAATGAGTAAATCTGATGCTTCTATGGTTAAAGAATACTATAAAAAATATGATATTAATAAGTTAGGCAAAAAGGACGATAAAGAACAACTTTTAGTAGATTATCCAATTATGGAAACAGAAGTTATATTTGTACTACGTAATGCGACCAAGGATAACATCAAGAAGAAATTCGAACAGCTTTTTACAGAAGCTGGATATACAGATCAGGATTATGCAAGGGATAAGGAATTAGATTTTTCAGAAAAAAGCTCTGATAAGCCGGTTTTCAATTTAAGCATGATATTTCGTTTAGATGGAGATGATCTTGTAGTAGAGGTTCCTTTGGATGAGATTGAATACAAGGATGATTATCCATTATTGTACTTAAGTATTCTTCCTTATTTCGGTGCAGGAACCATGGATGAGAGTGGATATTTATTTGTTCCAGAAGGCGGTGGATCCATTATTAACTTTAATAATGGCAAGCTATCACAAAGTAGTTATTTTGCAAATATGTATGGTTGGGATATGGCCACAGATCGTTCTGCAATCGTACATGAAACAAGAGCTATATTTAATGCTTTCGGTATTTCCAAGAATAACAATTCCTTTATCTGTATCTTAGAGGATGGGGCACCATATGCAGGCATTCAAGCAGATATTAGTGGAAAAACCAACAGTTACAATTATGTAAATGCATTACATAGTATTTCTCATAGAGAACAATATCAATTGGGTGATAAGTATACAGGTGAAATGTTTGTATATGAAGATAGTTTGCCTAAAGAAAAGATCGTGAATAGATATTGCTTTGTAAACTCTGATAGTTATGTGGATATGGCTAAGACCTATCAGAATTATCTGCTTAATAAGTACAGTGGTTATATGACAATGAGTGAAGATACAGAAGCACCTGTTGCAGTTGAAGTTTTAGGTGCTATAGATAAAATAAAGCAGATTGTTGGTATTCCCGTTTCATCACCATTACCATTGACCACCTATAAAGAAGCCGCTGATATGATAAAGGAGTTGAATGAACAGGGATTCCATAACATGTCCGTAAAGATGGTAGGATGGGCAAATGGTGGAGTCAAGCAAAAGATTCTGAATAAGGTTAAAACGATTTCCGAACTGGGTAATAAAAAGAGTTTCAATAATGTGATAAGTACAGCAGCTTCCTTGGATGTACCTGTTTACTTAAATGGCATAACCAATTATGCATATGACTCTAGTTTATTGAATGGTTTCGTTGTATTCACTGATAGTGCAAGATTTGTGAGTAGGGAAAAGGCTGAAATATTCCAGTACAATACAGTTTCTTATGGCAAGCGTGACTCAATGGAAACGCATTATTTATTAAAAGCCAATTTGATTTTGAAAATGGCTAACAATCTTACTACATATGCACAAAAGAATGCTACAAATGTTTCTTTTGAAGATATTGGATATGAATTATCTTCCGATTTCAATCGTAATGGAAGAGTGACCAGACAGGAAGCAATGCTTTCACAGCAGGAGGAATTAAAAAAGATTTCGGATGCTGGTACCGGTATCATCATTAATGGTGGAAATGATTACGCAATCCCCTATAGTGATCTGATTACTCGTATGGATTTAGTAGGCTCCCAATATACCATTATTGATCAGACCGTTCCTTTTTATCAATTAGCAATTCACGGATATGTAGACTATACCGGCGAACCGCTTAATATGACACAGAATTGGGAAGAAGAAGTATTGAATTCCGCTCAGTATGGTGCAGGTTTGGCATTTATCTTTATGGATGAGGATTCTTTTACATTCCAGAAAACCTTATATACACAATATTTTGCTACAGAATATGCAGCATGGAAAGACAGAGCTGTAGAGATTTATAATCGATATAATCAAGAATTGGGTCATGTTTTCAATCAGGAAATGACGGATCATAAGCAATTGACTGATAAAGTTAGCTTAACGACATATCAGGATGGTTCAAAGGTATATGTAAATTATTCCTTCGAAGATTATAAAACATCTGATGGCGTAACGGTTCCTGCAAGGGATTATAAGGTGCTTCAGTAGGATTTGAAGTAGAAGCGGTAAGCATGGAAAGGGTTTTCAATATGAAGAATCAGAACAAATTAGCAGGTCTACAAAAAAGGAAGGCAATATCAGGATATCTATTCATACTCCCATTTATTCTGGGCTTTCTGGTATTTATGGTCAAACCGTTAATACAGTCATTGTATATGAGCTTATGTACTGTGGAAGTTAGTTCCAATGGATTTGGTTATATTTATACAAAAATTGATAATTACATAAAGGCATTTACAGTTGATCCTGATTTTAACAGACTGTTAACAACAGAGATTGGCAGAATGTTTATCAATGCCATTGCAATAATGGTATTCAGTTTCTTTGTAGCATTGATACTGAACCAGAAATTTAAGGGAAGAGCATTTGTAAGAGCCATTTTCTTCCTGCCGGTAATTTTATCCTCAGGTGTCATTCTAGGGATTGAGTATGATAACACATTATTATCCAGTCTACAGGATACAATTCAGGAAAACACAAATGCAACAAGTATAACAGGAGCAATCCAAGACATATTGATTGCAAGCGGAATCGGAACAAGAGCATATGATATGGTGTTCCAAATTGTAGATGGCATTTATGATGTAGCCATTTCATCAGGTATTCAAATCGTTATTTTTCTGTCAGGTTTACAGACCATACCGGATAGTATGTATGAAGCAGCTTCCATCGAAGGTTGTACCTCATGGGAAAGCTTGTGGAAAATAACATTTCCCATGATTAGTTCCTTATTCCTGGTTAACTGGATATATACAATTGTTGATTTCTGTATGCGTACAGATAATGAGGTTATGGAAAAGATTAATACCGTCATGGTATCTCAATTGAACTATGGGTTTGCTTCTGCAATGGCGTGGATTTACTTTGTTGTTGTAATAGCCATCATAGGAGTCTCCTCATTTATTATCTCAAAGGGGGTTTATTACTATGAGTAGAGCGATTACATTAAGTGAAAAGGAGTATAGAGGGAACTTTTGGGAAAGAAATAGAAAATCCCAGGGATATTTACTCAAGAAGACAATTACCAATATAGCAGTGACGATTTGCCGCTTTTTATTATTGTTTGGTATGTGCTTCATGATCTTGCAGCCTATACTCAATAAGATTTCTATAAGTTTTAAAGCAGAAGAAGATTTATACAATCCGATGGTTATTGCTATTCCGGAGAATTTCTCTACAAGCAATTATCAAGTAGCAGCAAACATCATGGATTATGGAAAAACATTAGGTAATACAATTATAATCGCATTGACAATCGCTGTTTTACAGATTGCAGTTTGTACATTAGTTGGTTATGGATTTGCAAGATTCCAATTTCCGTTAAAAAAGTTTTGGTTCGCTTGTGTTATCCTAATGATTGTAGTACCTCCGCAGACGATTTCCACCTCTCTGTTTTTGCATTTCAGATTTTTTGATATACTTGGCATTGCCAAATTACTTACAAATAATAGTATTAACTTAAGAGGTTCCATTCTACCATATTACATGATGAGTTTAGGATGTATGGGATTAAAGAATGGTCTATATATCTTTATGATTAGACAGTTCTTTAGAAATATTCCCAAAGAATTGGAAGAGGCAGCTTATGTGGATGGTTGTGGTACCTTAATGACTTTCGTTAGAATCATGCTACCGGATGCAAAACCTATATTAACTTCCTGTTTCCTGTTTTCTTTTGTATGGCAGTGGACGGATGGTTTCTATTCATCCATGTTTTTAGGCAACATCAGCCTTTTATCCAGACAGTTATCGATGATTGGAGACAAGGTTGGATCCTATATGAGAAATATAATGCATACCGCAGGAGCTTCCGTAGGGTATACCAACTGTATAGTAGCAACTGCAACATTGATGGTTATCATGCCCCTTATTATCCTATATCTGTTTGCACAAAAGGGATTTGTGGAGAGTATTAGTAGCTCCGGTATTAAAATGTAACTATGGTATAAATTTCCTAGCTGTGTTATACTTAATATGTATTAGTTAGAGTAATACAACAGGAAATGTATATAAAAAAGGAGGAAAAAATGAAAAGTAAAAGTGTTAAGAAATTCTTAGCTGCAGTACTCACAACAGTGATGGCAGCTAGCGTAGTTGGATGCGGCGACAGCAAACCTGTAACCACACCTTCTACAGATGCAGTACCTTCATCAACTACAGAAGAGTCAACTGCAGCAACAACAGTAGATGAAGTAGGACAGTACACAGTACTGACCGACGCTGATGGTAATGTTTATGACCTTGGCGGAATGGAAATTATCATTCGTGACTGGTTTGCAACTGATCCTGCGGAACCTACCAATGATTATGAAGAAGCTCGTGATGCATATCGCGAATGGATTCAGGAGACCTACAACTTTACAATCAAAGAGCAGGCTATCAGCTCTTGGTCAGATGTTCCTGGTGACTTCGTTAACTATGCAACAGCAGGTGGTGAAGAGAACTATGTATTTACCCTTTATCCCAGTGGTGATGTAGTTTCAGCTATGAAGAGTGGTCTTGCATACGACTTATCTACTCTTGACTGCTTAGATTACTCAGAAGCTAAGTGGGGAAGCAAAGTTCATGATCTGTACAATTTTGATGGTAAGATATATGCTATGCGTGGTATCGAACCAGAACCTCGTTGTGGTGTATTCTTCAACAAGAGATTGTTAACAGAAGCTGGAATCAATCCTGAAGATATTTATGCATGGCAGGAAGATGGTTCATGGACTTGGGAAAAGTTTGAAGAAGTTTTGAAGAGTGTTCAGGATGATACAGATAATGATGGTATTATTGATCGTTATGCAATGTGTGAGCAGGACGTTGTATTGTATGATGCTGCTGTATATTCTAATGGCGGTGAATACGTAGGTAAAGAAGATGGTAAGTACGTTCTGAAAGTAGAAAACGATGAAACCATGGAAGCTATCAACTGGGCAGTTAATTTACGTAAGAACTATGAAATGAAATACCCAGAAGATGCATCTTGGGATTACTTCATTACCGCTTTCAAAAACGGTGAAGCAGCTTTCAACGTAGCTCAGGCTTACAATGCTAACCCAGGCCAGCCTTACAACGATATGGAAGATGACTTTGGTTATGTATGTTTCCCTAAAGGACCCAACATGACCGACTATACAAACTGCTATAGTGATAATATGTACATGATTCCTGCTTGCTATGATGCAGACAAAGCTTGGAAAATCGCTTTTGCTTATAATCTTTATACCGATCCTATTCCTGGATACGAAGATTATGCTGCATGGAAATCACAGTACTACAAGGGATTCAGAGATACCGAAGCTGTTGACTTAACTCTTCAGAGAATGGTTACCAATGGTTCTATTACATTTCAGTCATTTATTCCTGCTATGAATCTCGGTAATGATTTCTACTGGACTTTATCAGATGATATAACACCTGCTAAGGCACTTGAGACAATCAAACCTACATGGCAAGCATATATTGACGAAGCAAACAAATAATTTGTTTAGTTGATAGTGTAAGAAACTAATAAGAAGAGAGTGTATTGCATTTTATATGCAGCACTCTCTTTTTTATGTTTTGATATTTAGAATGATATTAAATATGCACGGAAGGCGTAAGTGGCGTTGGGAAATGATATGCACGCAAGGCGTCAGCGCTGGAACACCTTTAGGGGTAGATTGAAATGATAAACACAAAAGGCGTCAGCGCTAGTGAGTCTTTCGTGTTTATCATTTCAATCTTAGCAATATATGCGTAAATTTTGACAAATGATAGATAGACTATTACTTCTTTATTTTCTATAATTTTATTAGGAATATATCAGAATGGGGGATGTATATCAAAAAGGGTAGTACATCATGTGAACAAACAGATACCATAAGGGAAATCCAACAAACAGAAGAAGCAGAATCAATAGCAGATGGAAAACAAGATGAGGAAGAAAAAAGGAGTGACCAAATGAACGCAAATTATACAAAATTATTTGAAAAGTTAGAAATGACAGAAAGTTTTAAAGGACTGGATCATACAAATCCTTGTATGACACAACGTTTTGGAGCTGATCCCTATGCTTTAGTATATGGTGATAGAGTATATTTTTACATGACTGGAGATTCTTTTGAATATGATGCAACAGGCAATGTCACGGAGAATACATATAGCAAGATCAATACCATACAGGTGATTTCAACCAATGATATGGTTAACTTCACCGATCATGGTTCTATAAAAGCTGCTTCTGGCTTAGGGTGTGCAAAGTGGGCAAGTAATTCCTGGGCACCTGCAGCTGCATGGAAAGAAATTGATGGAAAGCCTCAGTTCTTTCTCTATTTTGCTGATTCTGCAAGAGGAATTGGAGTACTTACTGCAGATAGTCCGACAGGTCCTTTCAAGGATCCATTGGATCATGCATTAATCACGAAAAAGGTACCAAACTGTGAAACGATAGAGTGGTTATTTGATCCGGCTGTTCTTGTTGATGATGATGGAAGAAGTTATCTTTATTTTGGTGGTGGAGTACCAAAGGATAAAATTGAAAGACCTGGAACAGCCAGAGTGGTTGAGCTGGGTGCAGATATGATCAGTATTGTGGGTGAACCACAGGTGATTGATGCGCCATATCTATTTGAAGATTCCGGTATCCATAAAGCCGGTAATAAATATTATTACACCTATTGTTCCCACTGGCAGGTTGACCAGAAGGGTACTAAGGAATATGGATTCCACAATGGGGAAATAGTGTGTATGGAAAGTAATAGTCCAATGGGGCCTTTTACTTTTAAGGAGACGATACTAAAAAACCCAGGTGAGTATTCCGGACTATTTGGTAATAATCATCACTGTGTTTTTTCGTTTCAGGGAAACTGGTATATGACTTATCATACCAGAGTATTGGAAAAAGCTATGGGAATTCAAAAAGGTTACCGCTGTACCCATATAGATGGTTTTGAGATGCAGGAAGATGGAACCATTGGGTTTATCAAGCAGACCTTAGAGGGCAGAGAACAATTGCGTTATGTGAATCCATATGAAGAAAACAGTGCAGTTAATTTTGCTGTCATGGGGGGCGTAAGCAGTATAGGAGCTGATAGCATCAGCAGCTATTATGGTTGTGGGGATATGGCATTAAGCGATATTCATACCGGTGATTTTATTAAGGTTCAAGGGGTGGATTTTGGATCAGAGACCCCAAAATCATTTGCAGCCAGTGTGAGAAGATCAACAGAGGATGAGAGCGTAATTCAGATTAGAATAGATGGCTTGGATGGACAGGTTCTGGGTTATCTTCCTGTTACCGGGGATTTAGAAAAAGAGTTTTCTTTAGAAGCAAGTGTGCTACTTTCTGATACACCTGTGACAGGAGTCCATGATTTGTTTTTCCTGTTCTATGGGGAAGGATACGAAATAAAGAACTGGAAATTCAATTAATAAGTGAATGTGAAATAACACAGGGTAATTTGGGGTTTACATGAAAGGCAGACTACCTGCAAGCTTTTCGTTGTAAACCCTATTTACTATCTTGGGGATTGGAAATATCGAGTGGATCAAAAGTGGAAGCTAATATGAATATGATAATAAATCAATTTTAAGTTACTATAAGTCATTGAATTTCTATATAAAAAGAGCATAGTATAGATGTGAATATGTTACTTAACTTAAGGGAAATGGCAGTAAACAATATAAATAATTGGGAGGTATAAGATGGAAACAAAAAAGGTAATATTGAGCAAGGAAAATAGTGTACCTTTTCATAACCAGGTTGATTATTGTGTTGGTACCGGTAGAATGGGACTTGCTTTGCAAAAGGAATATCAGAACCAATTAGCTTTAGTCCAACAGATGATTGGTTTTAAACACATCAGAGGACATGGATTATTCTGTGATGACATGGCAATCTATCAGGAAAGAGAAATAGACGGAAAACGTATTGTTGAGTACAACTATACATATCTGGATATTGTAATGGATAGCTATCAGGAGCTGGGACTAAAGCCTTTTCTGGAATTGGGATTTATGCCAAGCAAGATGGCAAGTGGTACCCAGACTATTTTTTATTGGAAGGGAAATACTACGCCGCCTAAGTCTTATGATTCCTGGAAGGAATTGATTCAGACACTTCTTTACCATCTAATAGATCGTTATGGGAAAGAGGAAGTACTAACATGGCCTATCGAGGTTTGGAATGAGCCGAATCTTCCCGGTTTCTGGGAACATGCAGATATGAAAGAGTATTTTAAACTGTTTGAAAACTCATTTACAGCCATTAAAGAAGTGGATCAAAGTTTTAGAGTAGGTGGTCCAGCTGTATGTGGTGGTAGTGATGAAGTTTGGATCAAAGCATTTATGGAGTTCTGTCATGAAAAGAAACTAGCGATTGACTTTGTTACCAGACACCATTACACTACAGAATTTCCTAAGCCACAGGGCCATTATGGTTATGCAGAGTTGTCTCAGCCTGAAGATGGGTTTACAAATCTGCATACTACCAGAGAAATTATTGACAGCTTCCCTGAGTATAAGGGACTCCAGATACATATTACAGAGTATAATACTTCCTATATTCCCAATTGTCCTTTGCATGATACCAACCAGAACGCTGCATACATCGCAAATCAGCTGTCTAGATTAGGAGAGGATAATGAATCTTATTCTTATTGGACATTTGGTGATATTTTTGAAGAGCATGGTGTACCATTTACTCCTTTTCATGGGGGATTTGGTCTGGTAGCCAATGGCTGTATTCCTAAACCAACTTTCTGGTCATTTGTATTTTTTAAATGGCTAAAGAATACTGGAGGCAAGTGTATTTATAGGGATAATCATACAGTTGTCATACTGAATGAAGATGGAAGCTATAAGGGTATCGCATGGAATCATACCACTGAGCGAAAAGGAAATACATTTACAATGGAATATTCCTTTAACCTGGAGGAGAAGGAGTATTGTTTCCTACAGCAAAGAGTGGATGAGGATACCTGTAATCCATTGAAGGTATGGCATGATTTAGGAGAGCCAGCAAATCCATCGAAGGCTCAAACAGAACTGTTGAAACAGGTAGCAAAACCTTTTGTTACAACTGAGCATATAAACGGCAAATCGGAGACTATGCTTAGTATTCATTTGCCTGAGAATGCTGTTGTATACTTTGATTTATTACCTGCAAAAGTGAAATCTGATAACGGTTACGACTACAACCGCGTGATGCAGTATGATAAATAATATCTAGTTATGTAATAGGTGAAACGCAACATTGACAGATTCATTGTTTTACACGAAAGTCACGCTGCCGCTTAACGACTTTCTTTGTAAATCAATGAATTTGTTTAGATTATTATCACCTATTTCATACAGATATAAGAGGAGAGGTAAGTAAGATGCAGAACATCAATCCAATTACCAGACTGGATTATCCGGATACGGATGTAATCCGCGTAGAGGATACTTATTATATGATTAGTACCACCATGTACTTTATGCCGGGTGGAGAAATTCTAAGGTCGTATGATTTGGTTAACTGGGAACATGCAAGTTTTGTATATGATGTATTGGATAGTACACCTAAGCAGACACTTAGTGGAGATGAAAATGCTTATGGAAAGGGGATGTGGGCAGCATCCTTAAGATATCATGATAAAACCTTTTATGTGTGTTTTGCCGCCAATGATACCGGAAAAACCTATCTTTTTAGTACAGAATCAATAGAAGGACCCTGGAAAAAGAGTATTATAGAAGGTTTCTATCATGATTGCTCCATACTTTTTGATGATGATAACAAAACTTACATAGTCTATGGAAATAAGCAGGTTTATCTTACAGAATTAAAGCCGGATTTAAGTGGTCCACTACAGGGTGGGCTACACCGCATGGTAGCCAATGATGACGGCAATCCTTCTCTTGGATACGAAGGAACTCATATTTATAAAATAAATGGTAAATATTATTTGTTCTTTATTCACTCCTTAAGCGACCACTGGAGAAGAGTAGAAGCATGTCTTGTTGCAGATTCTCTGGATGATGAGTTTATAGGGGGGGACTGTCTGAATGATGATATGGGGTATTGTAACCAGGGAATAGCCCAGGGTGGTATCGTAGATACTCCCGAAGGAAAATGGTTTGCCATACTTTTTCAGGATAGAGGAGCAGTGGGTAGAATTCCGGTGCTGATTCCTGTCACCTGGAAGGATGATTATCCTGTTTTTGGGGAGCAGGGCAGGATACCTGAGCACTTCTCTGTAAACAGTACAAAACCATCATATGAATATCATCCATTGGTAGAAAGTGATGATTTTAAAGAGTATTCGCCAGATAGAAGATTATATGGAAGTTTTGGCTTAAAAAGTTGCTGGCAGTTTAACCATGAGCCGGATTTGTCCTTAGTGAAGGTAGACAGGGAATATGGCAAATTCACTGTTACAACAGGTAAAGTTTGTAAGAATGTTACACAAGCTAGAAATACCCTGACTCAAAGAATGCTATATCCTTGTTGTAGTGGTGAGGTAACCATTGATGTCAGTGGGTTACGGGAAGGGGATTATGCCGGTCTTTGCGCTTTACAGAGTTGTTACGGATTTGCTGCAGTAACTAAAAGAGACGGGAAAAACTATCTGGTTATGAGAAGCCAGGTAAATAATCAGAATTCCCCACAGAAGGAATCTGACATTCCTGAGGGTCAGGAATGGGAAACAATCCCTTTTTCTGGAAACAGTATCCGTTTAAAAGTAGTTGCTGATTTTACCAATATGAAGGATGAGGCAGAATTTTATTATCAGGATCATGATATCTGGAAAAAAATTGGAATTACACAAAAATTATTTTTTATGCTGGACCATTTTACAGGCTGCAGATTCGGTTTGTTCATCTATGCAACAAGGGAGACGGGTGGTAGCGCTTCC
>DATERV010000175.1:0-40095 GCA_035271185.1 Lachnospiraceae bacterium
AGTAACAGGTTTATTGTTTTTAATGGAACTTGCAGGATTACAAGGCAGAGAAAGATTAAAGAATTACCGTATGGAATCTGCAATTATTTATGATGGTAAATAACCCACAAGGATACGATGACAGATGACAGAAGAAAAAAAAGAGATTGTCCTGGATGAAGGAAAGATAAGTGAATTAAAGGAATTCATGATGCCTGAGGAGCTTTTTCAGGTTCTTGTTAAGCATGTGCAAAAATACCATCCTTCAGATGATATATCTATGATTGAAAAGGCATATAAGGTAGCAAGTACAGCACATAAGGAACAGCTTCGCAGATCCGGAGAACCGTATATTATCCATCCGCTATATGTGGCAATCATTTTGGCTGATCTTGAAATGGATAAAGAAACCATTGTGGCAGGGCTTTTACATGATGTTGTAGAAGATACTGTTATGACGGAAACACAGATTACTGAGGAATTTGGGGCAGAAGTATCCCAGTTAGTGGAAGGTGTCACCAAACTTGAAAACATTCCCTTAAGTAGTGGGGTTGGGTCGGAAAGTGACGCTAGACTGGAGATGCAGGCTGAAAATCTTCGTAAGATGTTTCTTGCCATGGCAAAGGATATCCGGGTTATTATCATAAAGCTGGCAGACAGACTGCATAATATGCGTACCCTAAAGTATCAAAAGCCGGAAAGCCAGCAGAGAATTGCCAAAGAAACGATAGAGGTATATTCTCCCATTGCACAGCGTCTGGGTATTTCTAAAATAAAAGTGGAATTGGATGACTTGTCCTTAAAATACTTAGAGCCGGAAGCTTATTATGATTTGGTGGACAAAATTGCTGTCAGAAAGAGCGTCCGTGAAAAATATATTACAGGCATTGTGGATGAAGTAAGTACACATATCAACAATGCAGACATCAAAGCAGAAATTGATGGTCGGGTAAAGCATTTTTTTAGCATTTATAAGAAAATGAAAAACCAGGATAAAACCCTGGATCAGGTATATGATCTGTTTGCTGTGCGAATTATTGTAGACTCTGTAAAGGACTGTTATGCTGCATTGGGAGTCATCCATGAGATGTATAAACCAATTCCCGGACGGTTTAAGGATTATATAGCCATGCCCAAGGCTAATATGTATCAATCCCTGCATACCACCGTAATTGGATCATCCGGACAGCCTTTTGAAGTACAGATCAGAACTATTGAAATGCATAAAGCAGCTGAATTTGGTATTGCTGCCCATTGGAAATACAAAGAAGCTTCCGATGGTAAAGAGGTAGAGAACCAGGAAGAAGAAAAACTGACCTGGCTCAGACAAATTCTAGAATGGCAGAGAGATACTTCTGATAACAGGGAATTTATGAATCTGCTAAAGAATGATCTGGATTTGTTCTCAGATAATGTCTATTGTTTTACTCCCAGTGGCGATGTCAAGAATCTCCCTGTAGGGTCGACACCGATAGACTTTGCTTACAGCATTCATAGTGCAGTTGGGAATAAGATGGTGGGTGCCCGTGTCAATGGAAAGTTAGTGACCATTGATTACGAAATCAATAATGGGGATCGTATTGAGGTCATTACTTCTCAGAACTCCAAAGGACCCAGCAGGGACTGGCTGAACATCGTGAAAAGTACGCAGGCCAAGAATAAAATCAATCAATGGTTTAAGAATGAGCTGAAAGAGGATAATATCATAAAGGGCAAGGATCTTTTGGCCACATACTGTAAGTCCAAAAACATTGTTCTGTCTGACTTGATTAAGCCTGCCTATATGGAAGCGATTCAGCACAAATATGGATTTAATGACTGGGAGTCGGCTTTAGCAGCAATTGGACATGGTGCCTTAAAAGAGGGCCAGGTTATCAATAAGTTGCAGGAATACTATGACCGTGACCACAAAAAGGAACTGACCAATGAAGATGTACTGGCAGCCATTGCAGAAAATACCAAGATTTCCCGTCCTGTTAGCCAAAAAGCAAAAAGTGGTATTATAGTAAAAGGTATTACTGATGTATCCGTACGTTTTACCAAGTGTTGTTCTCCTGTACCTGGAGATGAGATTGTAGGCTTTATTACCAGGGGACGTGGAATATCCATACATCGGACGGATTGCGTGAATATCTTGAATTTGCCGGAGATGGAACGAGCAAGGTTGATTGAAGCCGATTGGCAGCAAACAACAAGTGAAGCTGACGGAGGCAAATACTTTGCCGAAATTATAATCTATGCAAATAACAGAAATGGATTATTAGTTGATATTTCCCGTGCATTAACGGAGAAAAATATTGATATTATATCCATGAATACCAGAACCAACAAACAAGGTATTGCTACCATGCAGATTTCTTTTGAAATCAGTGGCAGAGAAGAATTAAACAAAATTATTGATAAAATCAGAACAATTGAGAGTGTTATTGATATTGAAAGGACAACAGGATGATGTCGGACTTGAAAATAGGACGTATGGTAATCGGAATATACTCCACGAATTGCTATTTCCTTTATCATGAAAACAGGAAAGAGTGCATTGTAATAGACCCTGCTGATGCGGGAGAGAAAATCTATGAAGCTTTATCAAAAAAAGGATTTTCCATTCAGGCAATTTTTCTGACTCATGGTCATTTTGATCATATCTGGGGAGCTAAGGCATTGCAGCAAAGCGCAGGTGTTAAAATTTATGCTTTAGAGGAAGAGAAAGCCCTCTGTGAAGATGCCAGGCTCAATGTTTCGGAAGGGGCAGGCAGAGCCTATACACTGACTCCTGATATCTGTGTGAAGGATGGCGAGGAGATAACCTTGGCAGACATTACCTGTAAGGTAATCGCGACACCGGGACATACTGCAGGCAGCTGCTGCTATTATTTTGAAGATGCAGGATATTTAGTATGTGGAGATAGCGTATTCCTGGAATCAGTGGGGCGTACAGATTTACCTACAGGCAGTAACAGCCAGTTAATTCGTTCCATTAGAGAAAAGATATTTACGTTACCGGATCAGGTATTACTTTATCCGGGACATGGTGACAGTACCAGCGTAGAACATGAAAAACAGTATAACCCATATGTATAATGTAGACACGTAAGAGCAGTTGCTTTTACGTGTTTTTTATTATTTATAAAAATAATAAATTTCTATTGACAATAGTGTGTATGACACACTATAATGTAAATAACAATATAGGAGATACGAAAATAGTGATGATATGAAAGCGAGGAAGCTGGTGGATGAATGAACTTGATGAGATTATCCAGTCTCTTACCCAGGAATTAAGAAGGGGAACCATAGTTATTAGTGTACTAAGCCAATTAGAAGGACCGCAGTATGGATATACCTTGGTTAAGAATATGGAGGATCAGGGTGTTAAGTTGGATACGAATACACTTTACCCCCTGCTTAGACGGCTGGAAAAGCAGAGTATTCTGGTCAGCGAATGGGAAACGGATGGAAGTAAACCCAGAAAATATTATAAAAGAACAGAGTTTGGTGATGCAGTATATGAAAAGCTTTTGCAGCAATGGCAGGAGATGACAGATTGCATGCAAAGATTATTAAGGAAAGAAGATTGAGTCTTGAGGAGGAAAAGATGAAAAATGTTTTAGTGGAAAGATATTTATATGATGTAGTCAGAAGATTACCAGAGAAACAAAGAAAAGATATTGAAGAGGAGCTGCGAACATTAATAGAAGACATGGCAGAAGAAAAAAGTGCCAGAACAGACATTACAGATGATGTTTTGAAGAGTGTACTGGAACAACTGGGTGATCCTGCTAAGCTGTCCTCCAAGTTCAGAGAGGAAGGCAATTGCCTAATCAGTGGAGAATACTATACTTTGTATTGTCAGGTGCTTAAAATCGTGTTGGCTTGTGTAGGAGCAGGTATGGCAGTTGCTGTTATTGTCAGTTTCTTTGTCACATCAGTCACGGATTCTGTATCTGGATGGATACAATCCCTGACAGGAAGCTTTGTGGATTTGTTTTCCATTCCCTCTGCACTGATTCAAGCCTTTGGATGGGTAACCTTGAGCTTTTATGTGATGCAGAGAAAACAGGTGAAACTTGATCAAAATGAAAAGATCTGGAACGTAAAAGATCTTCCTGAAATACCGGATAAAAAAGCAATCATCAGCAGAGGAGAGAGTATTTTTGGCATCGTATTTGGAGTACTGTTTATAGTGATGTTTATCTGTGCACCGGAGTTTGTGGGAATATGGATCAAAAGCAGTGGGAAGGAATTGATTTCCATACCTGCCCTCAATCTGTCAATCTGGTCCGGTGTATTGCCATTTATGATCATCAGTCTTTTTGTTGGTATCATGGATGATTTGGTAAAATTGATTAACGGAAGATATAATCTGGCTGTTATGTATATGAATATCGTCAGTAATTGTATTACGATTGCAATGACATTTTTCATATTCAAAGGTCATCAAATATGGAACCCAGATTTAGTAGCTTCAGTTACTTCTATTACTGAAAAGACTTTTCAAACAGAATATGATATAATGTCACATTGGAGTCAACTGGTAGTAGAGGGTACACTGTCAAATATCTTTGTGGCGATAATTGTTATAGGATCTCTCATTGAAATGCTGGTGACTATCTACCGTACATTAAGGTATGGCATGAGAGGATTAGAAAGAGATGTTCGTAGTTAAGATAAACGAAGCAAAATATGAATATGACATACATTCCCTGGTAAAAGCATTTTACCCTGAAGACAATGTAAAGGTTCTGACGCCGGATACCGGTGAAGAGAAGGTAAGGGAGTTAGAACCCGATACTAAAATGGAGGTTACCTTTCGGAAAGAGGATATCAAAATCCGTTTTCCGGAAGGTAGCCCATTTTGCTTAACGTTTCAAGACCTGGATGGTGCCAGATCTGCAAAAGATACGTTTAAGCGTTTTCTTTATACCACACTTTGCACTTATACGGGGAAGGTATTGCCATGGGGAAATCTTACCGGTATCAGACCAACAAAGATCGCTATGGGGCTTTTGGAAGAGGGCTGTTCTGAACTGCAAACGGAAGCCTATATGCAGGAGGAGCATTTTGTAAGCAAAGAGAAGGCTTCCTTAAGTGTGGAAATTGCCAAGAGAGAAAAAGAACTGCTATCCAATCTTCATGATGAGAATGGCTACAGCTTGTATATTGGAATACCTTTTTGTCCTACTACTTGCTTATATTGTTCCTTTACTTCCAATCCCATCTGTAAGTTTCAGAATAGGGTAGAGGAATACATCAACAGTCTGATAAAAGAGATGATATTTGTGAGCGAGGCTTTCTCTGACAAGGTATTGGATAGTGTATATATAGGAGGGGGTACGCCTACAACCTTGGACGCGGATCAGCTTGACAAACTGTTAACTGCATTACAGGAGCTGTTTGATTTCTCTACAGTCCAAGAATTTACAGTAGAAGCAGGTCGCGCCGACAGTATAACAAAGGACAAGCTGGAAGTTTTAAAAAAGCACAATGTGGGACGTATCAGCATCAATCCTCAGACTATGAACGCGGAAACACTGAAGGTAATCGGCAGACAGGCAACGCCGCTTCAGGTAAAGGAAGCTTTCAAATTGGCAAGGGAGACTGCAGATTTTAACATTAATATGGATATTATTTTGGGCCTGCCTGGAGAAGGCGAACAGGATGTTATCGAAACCATGGAAGAAATCATAAAGTTGAAACCGGATTCTCTGACAGTGCATTCCCTGGCGATTAAACGTGCATCCAAATTGGCAGAGTGGATTAAAGAGCATGGTCTGGCTACCATCCATAATACGGATGTCACCATGGATATCGCTTCAAAAGGTGCAGTTGCTATGGAGATGCATCCCTATTATCTGTATCGTCAGAAGAATATGTCAGGTAATTTTGAGAATGTGGGCTACGCCACAGAGGGTAATTATGGTAGATACAATATTTTGATTATGGAAGAAAAGCAGACCATAATGGCACTAGGAGCCGGCAGCATAACCAAGGTGGTGTTCCCGGATGGACGCATCGAGAGGACGGATAATGTGAAGGATGTGTCGCTCTATATTGAAAAAATAGACGAGATGATTGCAAGAAAGCAATCCATGCTTGAAATGCTGAGGAAATCAGTGTAAAATCTTGTAAGAATAGATGAAAAAGGGAATGGATTTTAACAATGCATTGCGGAAATGAGGAAAAGATGGCTTTAAGTAAGAAACCGGTTACCGGTATGAAAGATATTTTACCTGCAGAAATGCAGATTAGAGATTATGTGATTGGAGTCATTAAGGATACCTACGGTAAATTTGGATTTACTTCCATTGAGACGCCCTGCGTAGAAAATATTTTAAACTTAAGCAGTAAACAGGGTGGTGAGAATGAAAAGCTTATTTTTAAAATTCTAAAAAGAGGAGAAAAGCTGAATCTGGATACAGCGCAGTCTGAAAGTGATTTAGTGGATGGCGGCTTAAGGTATGATCTGACAGTACCGTTGGTTCGATATTATTCCAATCAGGCAGCAAGTCTTCCAAACCCCTTTAAGGCTTTACAGATGGGTAATGTATGGAGAGCTGACAGACCTCAGCGGGGCAGATATCGTCAGTTTATGCAGTGTGATATCGATATTTTGGGAGAGTCCTCTAATCTGGCTGAAATCGAATTGATTTTAGCAACCACGACTACTATCAGTAAATTGGGCTTTGACAATTTTCAGATTCGTATCAATGACAGACGAATATTAAAGGCTATGGCTGCTTATGCCGGTTTTCAGGAGCAGGATTATGACAGCGTTTTCATTACCCTGGATAAGATGGACAAGATAGGTCTGGATGGGGTAAAAGCAGAGTTATTAGAAGAAGGCTATGCAGAAGAAATCTGTAATCAGTATCTGAGATTATTTACAGAGATAGAAAATACAGAAAACGGACCTGGATTTTTGAAAGATACATTAAAAGGTTATCTGGACGATGAAGTGATGCGTTCTTTTATGGAGATTATCGATAGCGTTCAGGCCACCAAAGCAGATACCTTTACCCTGGTTTTTGATCCTACCCTTGTGCGTGGCATGAGTTACTATACAGGAACCATTTTTGAAATTGCTATGCCTGAGTTTGGCGGAAGCTGTGGTGGCGGTGGTAGATATGATAAGATGGTAGGGAAGTTTACGGGAATGGATGTTCCGGCGTGTGGTTTCTCTATTGGATTTGAGAGAATCATACTTCTTTTGATGGAAAAAGGCTTTCAGGTGCCAAAGCAGCCGGCCAAAACAGCATTTTTGATTGAAAAAGGTGTTTCAGGAGAGGCTCTCTGTCATATTATTGCACAAGCACAGGAAGAGAGAAAAGCCGGAAAGCAGATTTTGGTAGCCAGAATGAATAAGAATAAGAAGTTCCAGAGGGAACAGCTTACACAAGAAGGCTATGTGGAGTTTATTGAGTTTTATAAGAATCCATTGAAATAGAGGAGTGTAATTATGGCAGAATCAATGAAAGGTTTAGTGCGTACCCATCGCTGTGGAGAGCTTTCAGCAGCTAATATAGGAGAGACAGTTACGGTCATGGGCTGGGTACAAAAACAGAGAAATAAGGGCGGTATCATTTTCGTAGACTTAAGAGACCGTGCCGGAATTTTACAGGTCATTTTTGAAGAAAGTGATTGTGGAGCAGATAACTTTGCCAAGGCTGAAAAGCTGAGAAGTGAATTTGTTATTGCTGTAGTGGGGCGTGTGGAAAAAAGAGCAGCTGCAGTGAATGAAAATCTTTCTACAGGTGAGATTGAAGTAAGAGCGGAACAGATTCGTATTTTGTCTGAAGCTCTCACACCTCCTTTCCCGATAGAGAATGAGAGTAAGACCAAGGAAGATATTCGCTTAAAATATCGTTATCTGGATTTGAGAAGACCGAATTTACAAAAGAACCTTATATTAAGAAGTACAATCACTACTACTGTAAGACAATTTCTGGCTGAACAGGGATTTGTGGAGATTGAGACTCCTATTTTACAGAAATCAACGCCTGAAGGAGCCAGGGATTATCTAGTACCAAGCCGTGTACATCCCGGTGCTTTTTATGCGTTGCCCCAATCCCCACAATTGTTTAAGCAGCTTTTAATGTGCTCCGGATTTGACAGATATTTTCAGGTAGCTAAGTGTTTCAGGGATGAGGATTTGAGAGCAGACAGACAGCCTGAGTTTACCCAGATCGATATGGAATTATCATTTGTGGATGTAGATGATGTCATTGATGCTACCGAAAAGATGATACAAAGAGTATGTAAGGAAGCAACAGGTTTGGATGTAAGCTTGCCCATAAAACGTATGACCTGGCAGGAAGCAATGGAACGTTTTGGTTCAGATAAACCAGATACCCGTTTTGATATCGAGCTGACTGATGTATCTGAGGTTGTAGAAGGATGCGGCTTTAGTGTATTTACAGGTGCTCTTTCAAATGGTGGTTCTGTACGTGGGATCAATGTAAAAGGCGAAGCAGAAATGCCACGTAAGAAAATTGATACGCTGGTAGAGTTTGCAAAAGGGTATGGTGCAAAGGGTCTTGCGTATCTTTCCATCCAGGCTGACGGAACCTACAAGTCATCCTTTTCAAAGTTCATGACAGAGGAAGAGTTGGATTTTCTTGTGAAAGCCATGAAGGGTGAAAAGGGAGATTTACTTCTTTTTGCTGCTGATAAGGACAAGATAGTTTACAGCGTGTTAGGTGCACTACGTATTGAAGTTGCCAAACAGCTGGATCTAATTGACAATCATAAATTTAACTTCCTGTGGGTAACAGAGTTTCCTTTGCTTGAGTGGAGCGATGAAGATAACCGCTTTGCGGCAATGCATCATCCATTTACCATGCCTATGGATGAGGACCTTTACATGCTTGATACAGATCCCGGTAAGGTACGTGCAAAGGCATATGATATTGTACTGAACGGTGTAGAATTAGGTGGTGGCAGTGTCAGGATATTCCAGCCGGAAGTGCAGGAAAAAATGTTTGAAGTACTTGGATTTACAAAGGAACAGGCTTATGACAGATTTGGTTTCCTGATTAATGCCTTCAAATACGGAGTTCCCCCTCACGCAGGACTGGCTATTGGTTTGGACCGTTTTGTAATGTTATTGGTTAAAGCAGAAAGCATTCGTGAAGTAATTGCATTCCCTAAGGTTAAGGATGCATCCTGTCTGATGTCAGAAGCTCCTAATGTAGTGGATGATATTCAGCTTACTGAACTACAGATCAAGCTTGACCATAAAGACAATAAAGAAGAGTAATATGCTGACAATATTATATATGGAAGTATCACCGCTTCTTAACAAACAAGACTATGACAGGTCTATGGTATATATTGACGAAAGTCGGAAGAAAAAAGTAAATGCAGCCAGACAAGAGAAAAATAGGATTCTCAGTCTGGCCGCAGGGCTTTTAATTTCCTATGCCGTTTTTATGTATCAGAAGAATAATCAAAAAATGGAATCAACAGTTCGTGGTCTGGATTTACTAAAGCTGTTAGAGCTTTTTGAGAATGAAAATAGTTTTTGGTGGGATGCGTCGGTGAAAGTAAATGAGACTCCTAATGGGAAACCTTACCTGGCAGACCATTCGGAGCTTTTTTTTAATGTATCCCATTCAGGCGATTATGCCGTGCTGGTATTGTCCAATCAAGAGGTTGGAGTAGATATCCAAAAGTGGAAACCTGTATCAGGCTCCTTCAGTAAGCGTTTGCTTCATATACAGGAATCCTGTGACTTTGGGGAGGAAAATCTATTCTCCATATGGACTGCAAAAGAAGCCTTTGTAAAATGTACCGGAGAAGGCTTGCAAAAGGATTTTAAGCAACTTTTCATAGATTTTAAGAAAGAACGTGTGATAGATACAAAGACCGGAATCAGCTTACAACTCACACAGATGCAATGGATCCCCGGTTATTCCTTATCCGTCTGTACCCAAGATTCTACGTACACCGAATTTACATAAAAAAGATGTCAAGTTTAACCTGCAGCTGCATATACTTATAATTGTGTGATTAGAAGAATCACAAGATGAGTGTATGTTTGGGGGTCGAAAGGTAAATGCAGGATACAAAAATAAATACAAGCAGTGAGACGCAGTTTCCGGAGCTTTGTAAGGATATGAAGCAAGCAGATTTTGTGTTGGTATATAAGCGGGCTATCATCAAAGTGATGCAAATAATTGAAAGAGAAGCGGAAGTATTAGAAGAAATTAATCACAGAGAGATTTTATCCAGACTGACCGGAAGAATCAAAACACCGGAAAGCGTAGAAAGAAAACTACTCAAAAAGGGATGTACAGTAGATATCAAGACAGCAGTTCGGAAAATACACGATATAGCCGGTGTTCGTGCAACCTGCTATTTCATAGATGATGTTTATGAATTGTCAAGGTGCTTGAAAAGTAACAATCAGCTACATTGTATAAAGGAAAAGAATTATATATTAAAACCTAAGTCCAGTGGCTATAAAAGTCTGCATCTGATAGTGGAGGTCCCTATTTTGTTTTATGAGACGGAGCAATGGGTATGTGTAGAAGTTCAGTTGAGAACCTTGGCTATGGATTTTTGGGCAAGACTGGATCATAGACTTTGCTATAAAAAAGAAATACAAAGTACTAAAATGGAACAAAAGAATTTGGAGGAGTATGCAGATATCATATCAAGAGTGGATGAACAGATGCTGTCTTTGCGAAAAAGAATTGATGCTTTGGGATAGAAAATGCAGGAAACCCTTACTTCTTGTTGCATATAATAAAGAGAAAGCGTACAGGGAGCAGATAAATGGCAGAAACAATTATGCTGGATGCCGGTCATGGGGGCTGGCATAACGGTGCCTCTTATGAGGGGAGATTGGAGAAGGATGATGCTTTAAACCTAACACTGGCAGTCGGACAAATACTGAAGGATAATGGTGTAAATGTACTTTACACAAGAACAGAGGATGTATATATATCGCCGGGAGAGAGAGCCAGAATGGCTAACGAAGCAGGCGCGGATTGGTTTGTATCCATACACAGAAATTCCAGCCCTTATCCAGGTCAGTATTCTGGTATAGAAAGTCTTGTTTATAGTCGCTATGGTGAGGCTGAGGTAATGGCTGAGAATATTAATCAGAATCTGGAAAGCGTTGGATTCATTAATCAGGGAATTACAGAACGGCCCGGCCTTATTGTTTTAAACAGTACACAGATGCCGTCAGTTTTAGTAGAAGTGGGATTCATTAATACCCCCGCAGATAATTACTTATTTGATACAAAATTTAATGAAATTGCCCAGGCAATAGCAGATGGCATCCTGGAGACAATTAATCAGTAAATAAGTACCATACTCAATAACTTGAAAACAGAGTGGAAAATCCATTCTGTTTTTTTGTATTTCACTTTACATACATCTTACATACATATTACTCGAACATGATATTTTCTTCTTTAACTGCATGATACGATAGTATCTGTAAAGAATAGAAAAGAAATTAAGAATAGCAAAAAGAGGTTATGGAGGAGAAGCTATTATGAAAAAAAGAGGAAGTAAACTGGTAGCAATTTTAGGAGCAGCTGTGTTAACAGCCGGTGCATTGGCAGGATGTGGAAGTACCAGTAATGGTAACGCACAACCGGATTCAGTAAAAACCCAAGGGGAAAAGGAACTTTCAGGTAAAATCTCATTATCAGGTTCAACATCCATGCAAAAATTGTCTGATGCACTTTGTGAAAGCTTTATGGATAAATACCCCAATGTAACAGCAACGACTGAATACACAGGTTCCAGTGCAGGCATTGAAGCAGTGATAGTAGGCCAAAGTGATATTGGTAATTCTTCCAGAAGTCTAAAACAGGAAGAAAAAGCAAACGGAGCAGTAGAGAATATAGTAGCCATAGATGGGATTGCAGTTGTTGTAGATAAAGCCAATACAGTAACCGACTTAACAAAAGATCAGCTTATTAGCATATATACCGGTACTACAACAAACTGGAGTGAATTTGGTGGAGCGGATGTACCTATTGTAGTCATCGGCAGGGAAGCAGGTTCCGGCACCAGGGGAGCATTTGAGGAAATTCTAAAAATAGAAGACGAGTGTGCCTATGTAAACGAGTTGGATTCCACAGGCGCTGTCATGGCAAGGGTATCCTCCACACCGGGTGCAATTGCATATGTTTCTCTGGATGTTGTAGATGATACCGTAACTGCACTTTCTCTGGATGGTGTGGAAGCAACAGCAGAAAAAATTAAAACAGGTGAATATTTCTTAAGCAGACCTTTTGTAATGGCTACAAAGGGAGAGATATCTGAACAAAGTGAGCTTTTACAAGCATGGTTTGAGTATGTAATGGGTGAAGAAGGTCAGGCAGTTGCTACCCAGGTAGGACTGATTACAGTAGAATAGGAAAAAATATGGAGCAAAATAAGCTATCAATAAAAAGCAATAAAAAAAACAGAACCATGACAGAGCAGATAGCGCATGTGTTTTTTACAATATGCGCTTTATGCGCGGTACTTGCAGTCATATCAATAACCGTATATATGTTGATCAATGGACTTCCGGCACTTTTCACAGTAGGCATAAAGGAGATTCTTTTCACAAATGTATGGAAACCAACTGCTCAAGATCCAAAGTTTGGTATCCTGAATGTCATACTCACTTCCCTAACAGGTACTTCACTAGCTGTTCTGATCGGGGTACCCATTGGTGTTTTTACTGCCATTTTCTTAGCTGAGGTGGCACCAAAGCAACTGACAGCCATTGTGCAGCCTGCAGTAGAGCTCCTGGCTGGAATTCCTTCTGTGGTGTACGGCCTTTTGGGTATTTATATTTTGTGTCCTCTTATGTATCAATTGGAGATGAAATTGTTTGCAGGTGATGCCACACATCAGTTTACAGGTGGTGCAAACCTGCTTTCAGCGGTAGTGGTGCTTGCCATCATGATTCTCCCAACAGTGATTAATATCAGTACCTCAGCAATCAAGGCAGTTCCCGGGCATATAAAATCAGCGTCCCTGGCATTAGGAGCGTCTCACATACAGACTATTTTCAAAGTTATGTTACCGGCAGCCAAGTCTGGAATCATTACTGCTATCGTTCTGGGAGTTGGTCGCGCAATTGGTGAAGCTATGGCTATTACGCTGGTTTCAGGCAGTAGTGTAAACATACCTTTGCCTTTCAACTCAGTCAGATTTTTGACCACAGCCATTGTAAGCGAAATGGGATATTCCGCCGGAACACATAGAAAAGTACTTTTTACAATTGGACTTGTACTTTTTGCATTCATCATGCTAATCAATCTGATGCTTACAAAACTCCTTAAAAATAAGGAGGTAGAAGAATAATGAGATCACTTACAAGAAAAAAACTAAGAATCAGTGATATGATATTACTTCTATTGATCTATTTGTCAGCCTTTCTTGCTGTGGCATTGCTTTTAGGAATTATTATTTATGTATTTATCAAGGGCTTTAGAACGGTGAACTGGTCGTTCCTGACATCTGTAACCAGTGTTCTGAAGGGAACAGTGGGGATAGCCGGTAACATTGTGAATACATTATATATCATTGTGCTGACTTTGCTGATTGCTACACCAATAGGGATTGGATCCGCCATTTATCTGAATGAATATGCAAAACCAGGGAAAGTGGTAAGGTTAATTGAGTTTACCACAGAAACTTTGTCCGGTATTCCTTCCATTATCTTTGGCTTGTTTGGAATGGTCTTCTTTGGCACCACTTTAGGATTAGGATATTCTATCCTTACAGGTTCATTTACACTGACCATTATGATTCTTCCACTGATTACCAGAAATACGCAAGAAGCTTTAAGAACAGTACCGGAAAGTTATAGAAGTGGTTCCCTGGGAATGGGAGCTACCAAATGGTATATGATTCGAACCGTCCTGCTTCCATCAGCTATGCCTGGAATTCTGACAGGAATTATTCTGGCTATAGGAAGAATTGTGGGTGAGTCAGCAGCACTATTGTTTACAGCAGGAAGTGGAGATGCTCTCCCCAGAGCAGGGGTTGGACTTTTGCGTAAATTTACAGAATCCAGTGGAACGCTTACGATAGAACTTTATTTACAGATGTCAGATGGCAAGTACCAGATTGCTTTTGGTATCGCCTGTGTATTATTAGTGATTGTATTATTGATCAATCTGTTTGCAAAGTATATTGCCAGCAGGTTTGATGTAAACAGGCACAGCTAAAAGGCAGGAAAAGAGCCATCTATATGGCGGAAAAGAGGAGATATGTCAGAAAGTAAAATTTGTGTTCGAAATCTGAATTTGCATTATGGAGACAATCATGCATTGAAGGATGTCAATATGAATATAAAGGCGAATGCAGTGACAGCATTTATTGGACCATCAGGATGTGGTAAGTCCACTTTCTTAAGGTGTATCAATAGAATGAACGATCTGGTCAAGTCAGCCAGAGTGGAGGGTAGCATCCTTTTGGATGGAGAGGATATCTATGATCCTAAAGTAGATACCACATTACTTAGAAAAAAGGTGGGAATGGTATTTCAGCAGCCCAATCCTTTTCCGATGTCCATCTATGATAATATTGCTTATGGACCAAGAATCCATGGAATCAAGAATAAGAGCAAGCTGGATGAAATTGTAGAAACCTCGTTGAAGGGAGCAGCCATTTTTGACGAAGTGAAAGACAGAATCAAGAAATCTGCACTGGGCCTCTCAGGTGGTCAACAACAGAGACTTTGCATTGCCAGAGCACTGGCTGTAGAACCTGAAGTGCTACTGATGGATGAGCCCACATCCGCACTGGATCCGATCTCTACTTTAAGGATAGAGGAATTGATGGATGAATTGAAACAGAAGTATACCGTTGTGGTGGTAACTCATAATATGCAACAGGCAGCACGTGTATCAGACCATACTGCTTTCTTCCTGGTTGGAGAAGTTGTAGAGATGGATACAACGGACAATATTTTTTCACGCCCCAAGGATAAACGCACCGAAGACTATATCACCGGCCGTTTCGGATGAGAAGTAGGCTCCTGCGGCTTATAGTATACCTGTAAAGGCTTTGTGAAAACGTCAGCACTGGATTTTTGAAGCGAAGCGCACAAAAATGCAAGAAGGAACTTCTTTGGACTGCTACGTTTTCATTAAGCGAAAGCGCGCCTGTCAGGTATACTATAAGCCGCAGGAGCCGGCAGGTTGAATCATTGTAGAAAGAGAGGAGAAATATGTCACCTAGAATATTGTTTGAACAGGAACTGGAAGAACTAAAGGATAAGGTTATTGAGATGGGGGTAAAGATAGAAGAGGTATATGACAGACTCTTTTTGCTGCTGCAAAAAAAAGATAGAGAAGGCATGGAAGAAATCGTAATCGACGACAGACTCATCAATGATATGCAGCGAGGCATTGAAGCAAAATGTCTGTCATTGCTTACCAAGCAACAGCCGGTTGCCAGGGATTTACGAATGGTTTCTGCTGCACTTAAGGTAGTTACTGATATCGAGCGGATAGGGGACCATGTGTCCGATATGGCAGAATTACTGTTACGTATGGATATGCCTGATTTAGGTGATTTTTCTGATAGCCTTCCTAAAATGATTATTGCAGCAAAAAAGATTGTTTGCGAATCAATTGAAGCATTCGTGGCAAGGGATATGGACGACGCTAAGGATGTGATTGCTTATGATGATGTAATAGATGATTTTTTCAATCAGGTAAAGGAAGATATTATTAATGATTTAAAAAGTGGAAAAGAGAATGCAGATGACTGTGTGGATGTATTAATGCTGGCTAAATATTTAGAAAGAGTTGGAGATCATGCAGTAAATATAGGTGAGTGGGCTATTTTCCAGGAAACCGGGAATATTGATGATGTAAGGCTACTGTAGGAGCAAAGCTATCCTCAAATTTTACGTAGATTTTACTTATTGCATTGTCATTTTTTGCGTATTTGTAGTAAAATGTGAACTGTAAGTAAAAGTAATGTTAATGGAGCGAGGATCATGAACGATGGCAACAGTTTATGTGGTAGAGGATGACAGAAGCATTCGGGAAATTGAAGCTTTTGCATTAAAAAATGTAGGATATCATGTAGAAGATTTTGAGTGCGCAAAAGATTTTTACGAAAGGGTAACGGAGGCAACTCCGGACCTGGTGCTTTTGGATGTCATGTTGCCGGATGAAGATGGCTTGGACATTGTACAAAGGTTAAGAAGCAGACAGGAAACCAAGCAGGTTCCTATCATTCTGGTAACAGCCAAAACTACCGAAATCGATAAAGTGAAGGGACTGGATATTGGTGCTGATGATTACATGACCAAACCCTTTGGGGTTATGGAATTAATCTCTAGAGTGAAAGCCCTCCTTCGAAGGACCAGTTCTCAGGATAATGGAGATAAGGTACTAAAATTAGGAAATGTAACTCTAGATAGGGAACGACATGCTGTATCAGCTGATTCGCAGGTTTGCGAACTTACCTATAAGGAATATGAATTGTTGAAGCTTCTGATGACAAATGCAGATATTGTCACTACCAGAGAAGTAATCTTGGAACGGGTATGGGGAACCGATTTTGAAGGGGAGTCCCGTACTTTGGATATGCATATCAAAACCCTCAGACAGAAACTGCAAGAATCTGGCAGTATGATAAAGACGGTCCGAAATGTGGGGTACATTATGTCTGATTCAGAATCATAAAAATGGGGATAAGGATGAAAAAAAAGATAAACTTTCAATTAATGGTCATTACAACAGTGGCCATTTTTGCCACAATGATTTTAATCAGTGCAGTATTTTATGATATTTATCAAGATCAAATTGTGGATGATTTAAAAACAGTCACGACCATTTTGGTGGATACTGCCTTCACAGACAATGATAAGCACTTATTAGAGAATCATACTGATAATACTGAGTATTTAGTTCGTATCACATTGATTAATGGAGATGGCACAGTTTGTTATGATAGTGAAGCAGAGGATTCATCCTTGATGGATAACCATAACAGCAGGCCGGAAGTGATAGAAGCTAGAAAGAGTGGAGAAGGAATCTCTGTTAGACGTTCTGCCACAGTTGGGATAAGCTGCTTTTATTATGCAAGGCGATTGGATAATGGAACAATTATCAGAGTAGCCAAAGAGGCTAGCAGTATCTTTCGTATTTATATCAATGCCATGCCTGTGATATTAGTCATTGTACTGCTTTTAATTATGATCAGCCTGGTAGCATCCCGTTTACTGACAAAAAGGCTGGTAAAGCCCATTGAACAGTTGGTGGATCATCTGGGAGATGTGGATGAATTTGTATCTTATGAGGAGCTACAGCCATTTATCAACACCATACAGAAGCAGCATGAAGACATTATGAAGAATGCGTTCATGCGACAGGAGTTTACAGCAAATGTATCCCATGAACTTAAGACACCGTTAACATCAATAACAGGATATGCTGAATTGATAGAGACAGGAATGGCATCAGATGAGGACATACGAAGATTTGCAGCAGGAATTCATAAGAATTCCAATCGGCTACTAACGCTTATTAATGATATTATCAGATTATCAGAACTCGATGGAACAGAACAGGAAGTAGTGCTGGAACGAGTAAATCTTTATATGATTGCCAGGGCCTGTGTAAATATGTTGCAGTTTTCTGCAGATAAACACATGGTAACATTGAGGATAGAGGGAAAAGACTGCTATATACCCGGAAACAGGCAGATGTTGGATGAGCTTCTCTATAATCTATGTGATAATGCAATTAGATATAATAATGAGGGTGGTATCGTAGTTGTCAGTATCAGGGATTTGGGTGACAAGGTAGAACTCAAAGTGAGAGATACCGGTATCGGGATACCGAAAGAAGCGCAGTCAAGAATCTTTGAACGCTTTTACAGAGTGGATAAGAGCCGATCAAAGTCTACAGGTGGAACAGGACTTGGTCTTGCTATTGTAAAACATATTATTACAAAGCTGCATGCTCAGCTCGATTTAAAAAGTAAAGTGGGTGAAGGAACTGAGGTTACTGTATTATTCTTAAAAAAAATGGAAGCTGTTATATAGCAGCTTCCGTTTTTTTATCATCAGTTGAATTTTCTTTTTTTTCTTCTTCACTGGGGGGAAGAGTCATATGAACAAATGAGATCCGGTTCTGATCGATTCCCTTCACCTGGAGAATTGTACCATCTTCCAGCGTCACTGTTTCCTTATCCTCCGGCAATCGGTCCAGCTGGCCAATAATAATGCCGCCTATGGAATCATAATCCTCAGAATCCAGATTGGTACCTATAACATCATTAATATCTGACAGGTTCATACTTCCTTCTATTAGATAAGTGTGGTCATCTATTTTCTGAATCAGTTCCTCTTCATCTTCATCATACTCATCCCGGATTTCACCCACCAGTTCTTCCAGCAGATCCTCTATGGTAATCATACCTACGGTAGATCCATACTCATTGAGGACAAAAGCTACGTTCATGCGTTTCTCACGCATTTCAAGTAAAAGATCAGCAGTCTTTTTATATTCGTAAGTAAAATAGGCATCCCTGATTAGGGGGGTTAAGCTGAAATTACATTTATCCTTTGCCTTGTCCCTGGCAAGGATAAAGTCTTTAATGTTGATAAATCCCAGCATACGCTCTTTCTCTTCCTGATAAACAGGGATTCTGGTGTACATGGAATCTTTGAATTCCTGTAATAATTCATCAGGTGTGCTATCCAGATTTATGGTTACCATATTTGTTCGGGGTATCATGATGTCTTTAGCACAGGTATCAGAAAATTCAAAAACATTATATATCAATTCACGCTCTTCGGATTCAATCTCACCGTCTTCATGACTGACATCAACATAAGCCTTCAACTGGTTTTCTGTAATGGTATCATTCTTTTTAGAGGGATCGATGTGAATCAGTTTTAATAAGTTGTTTGAAATAACATCAACAACAAAAATGATTGGAGTGAGCACATTGATAATGAAGTAAATGATATGGGCATAGGACAGGGATATTTTCTCTGCATTGAGGCATGCTCTGGTTTTCGGAATGATTTCTCCAAACAATAATATGACAAAGGTAAGGATACCGGTTGCCAGTCCGACATAAGCATTGCCCCAGATACGCATGACCAGAATCGTGGAGATGGAGGAAGCACTTAGTTTCACAATATTGTTACAAATCAAAATTGCGGAAAACATTTTGTTGTAACACTCCAAAATTCGATTCACAGTTTTCGCACGCTTATTTCCATCTTCTAAGGTTCGAATCTTTACACGGTTAACGGTGGTAAGCGCTGCTTCAGCAGAGGAAAAGAAACCGGACAAAAATACTAAAATAAATAAAACAATCAGTTGTATGACCCCAGGGGTATCCAAGAATAACCCTCCTTTGTATGTATATTTATATATTATCATTCAAAATATTACAATACTGCATAGGACATTGTCAAGTTTATGATGAATTGCACATATATTTTAACAGAAAAGTAATTTTGAATAAAGAGGAGGGAAAAAATGGACAAAAGAGCTGAAAAAAGGATGGAAGATGGAGTACCAATTCTGTTTTTACTAAAATGCCTGTTATTCTCATACATACTTACAGGTGGCATGTTGATGCTGTTGGCACTTCTTGTTTACCGATTCAGTCTATCGGAGAAAATCGTATCTGTTGCCATTATTGCCATCTACATAGGAGCTACATTTTTCGCAGGTTTTGTAACGGGTAAAAAACTCATGTCAAAAAAGTTCCTTTGGGGACTGGTAATGGGGAGTATGTACTTTTTTGTATTGGTGATCTTATCCATAGCGATTAACCATTCCTTTAAAGATGTTGCATCCAACTTTTTTACTGTTATGGTTATGTGTGCAGGAAGCGGTATGCTGGGGGGCATGCTAAGTTAGGTAATTTGTGAATTTATCATTTTTATCAAAAAACCTTTTACAAATCAAAATTTTATGATATACTACTCAAGTATTAAGCGTGATAATCTAAGGAGGCTTTTCAGCTATGAAACATATTAAAACATTAAATACAAGAGATTTAAAGGAATCTATGAAAAAAGGCGGCTGTGGAGAATGCCAGACATCTTGCCAGTCAGCATGCAAGACATCCTGTACTGTAGGCAACCAGAGTTGCGAGAAGATTAAATAACTCCTGTATACAAGATGTGATTGTTAGAAAGCAGCGATTTGCGTCGCTGCTTCATTTATGTATGAAAATGATTTGGAAAGAGGACAAGATAAGTGATACATCAATTTAAGAACAACGGCTACAACATAGTGATGGATGTTAACAGTGGATCTGTGCATGTAGTAGATGATATTGTATATGATATGATTTCATTAATTGACCCATTGGTCGAGGAAGGAATCAAAGATACAGACTTAATGAAAGCTGCTGTGTTAAACTGCGTAAATATGCCCTATCCGGTTGAAGAGATAAATGAAGCCGTTGATGAAGTTATGGAATTGGAGAAGCAGGGCAGGTTATTTTCACCAGATGTATATGAAAAATATATTTTTGATTTTAAGAATAGGCAAACAGTAATCAAAGCCCTTTGCTTACATATAGCACATGATTGTAATCTCGCATGCCAGTATTGCTTTGCTGAAGAGGGAGAGTATCATGGCAGACGTGCCCTTATGAGTTTTGAAGTTGGGAAGAAGGCATTGGATTTCCTTGTTCAGAATTCAGGGAACAGAGTGAACCTGGAAGTGGATTTCTTTGGTGGTGAGCCAACCATGAACTGGCAGGTAGTAAAGGATTTAGTGGAATATGGCAGAAGCTTGGAAAAGCCCTATAACAAGAAGTTTCGATTTACGTTGACCACCAACGGCGTGCTTTTGAATGATGAAATCATGGAATTTGCAAACCGTGAAATGTCCAATATTGTATTAAGTATGGATGGTAGAAAAGAAGTAAATGACAAAATGCGTCCATTTCGAGGCGGGCAGGGAAGCTATGATGTGATCGTACCTAAATTTTTGAAAGTAGCAAAAAGCCGGAATCAAATGAATTATTATGTCAGGGGAACCTACACGCATCATAATCTTGATTTTTCCAAGGATGTATTGCATTTAGCGGATTTAGGATTCAAACAGATTTCGGTAGAGCCGGTGGTGGCAGGACCAGAAGACTGGTATGCTATTAAGGAAGAAGATATTCCTGTGTTAAAAAAAGAATATGATAACCTGGCTGCTGAGATGGTACAGAGAAGAAAGGAAGGAAGTGGTTTTAATTTCTTCCATTTCATGATAGATTTAGAGGGTGGACCCTGCGTGGCCAAACGTCTATCCGGATGTGGCTCAGGAACTGAGTATCTGGCGGTAACACCATGGGGTGATTTATATCCCTGCCATCAGTTTGTTGGACAGGATGAATTTTTGATGGGTAATGTGGATGAAGGCATTATCAATACAAAAATAAGAGATGAATTTAAATGTTGTAATGTGTATGCCAAAGAAAAATGCAAAAAGTGCTTTGCAAAGTTTTTCTGCAGCGGAGGCTGTGCTGCCAATTCCTATAACTTCCATGGCAGTATTAATGATGCTTATGATATAGGATGCGAATTACAGCGTAAAAGGATAGAATGTGCTATCATGATAAAAGCAGCTTTGGCTGAGATGGAGGAAGCAAAAAATGAAGAAGAGTAGAGCAATTGTTTATCTGCTGGTTTTTATTTTAGTACTGGCAGGTGTGACCTATGTGGATTTCAAAGGAATAGATGGTGTTGGTACGGTCTCTGCTTCTGACATTACATTGGGTCTGGATCTGGCAGGTGGTGTCAGCATCACCTATCAGGTTGTGGGAGATGAAGCTCCTGATTCCACTGATATGCAGGATACAATCAGTAAATTACAGCAGCGTGTTTACAACTATAGCAATGAAGCACTGGTTTATAAGGAAGGAACGGACCGAATCAGTATAGAGATTCCCGGTGTATCTGATGCCAATGTGATTCTGGAAGAACTGGGAAAGCCTGGAACAATGTATTTTATTTACCAAAAAGGCAGTGATGGTACAGATAATTATACTTCCAGCTATGGTACAGATGAGGATGGAAATTATGTGGTTACCTATAACCTCAATAAATCCATTGCAGAGTTGGAAGCAGACGGTTCCATTCCTTTATACGGATCTGATGTAGCAGATGCTCAAGCAAGCAGCCTTCAGGACCAGACTCTTGGGAATACCCAATTCTGCGTAGACCTGGTCATGACAGAAGCAGGAAAACAGAAATTTGCAGATGCAACAACCAGGGCAGCTGCCGGCGGAGAGACTCTTGCTATTTATTATGACGGTAAATTCCTAAGTGTACCTAGCGTTTCAGGGCCCCTGACAGATGGACGTGCCCAGATTTCAGGTAACTTTACTTTTGATGGTGCAAACAAATTAGCTTCTCAGATTCGTATCGGTGGATTAAAACTGGAACTGGAAGAACTGCATTCTAAGGTAGTGGGTGCACAGCTGGGTTCAGAAGCTATTTCAACAAGTATCAAAGCAGGTGTCATTGGTATTGCCGCAATCGTAATATTTATGGTAGCAGTTTACTTTATTTCCGGGTTTGCTGCCAGCTTAGCATTGTTGCTTTATACAGCACTGATGGTTCTTTTATTAAATGGATTTGATATTACGTTGACTTTACCAGGTATTGCCGGTATTATTCTTTCCATTGGTATGGCAGTAGATGCTAATGTAATCATATTTGCCCGTGTAAGAGAAGAGCTTGCTACCGGAAAAACAGTGCAATCTGCAGTAAAAATTGGGTTTGAAAAAGCATTATCCGCTATTATTGACGGTAATGTCACAACACTGATTGCAGCAGCTGTTCTTTGGATTTTAGGTTCCGGTTCCATCAGGGGATTTGCTCAGACACTGGTACTTGGTATTGCACTTACCATGTTTACAGCACTTACGATTACCAGAATGTTAATCAATTCCTTATACGCATTGGGATTTAAAGATGTAAAATGGTTTGGTGTTGCAAAGGAAAAGAAAGCTTTCGATTTTGTTGGAAAGAGAGTCATATTCATTACTATAGCACTAGTATGTGTTGCAAGCGGTTTTGTAGCCATGGGTATTTATAAGATCAATACAGGATCAGCCTTGAATTACAGTCTGGATTTTGTTGGTGGTACCTCTGTTTCTGTTACATTCAATGAACAAATGTCACTTTCAGATATTGAGGAAAATGTGATTCCTAAGCTGGAAGATATTACTGGCAGTGCTGTACAGCCTCAGCCGGTTCTGGGAACCAATGAAGTTGTATTTAAGAGCAATGCAATGAATCGGGATCAGAGAGCCCAGATGGAAGTGATGTTTGCTGATGACTTTGGAGTTAGTGTAAGTCAGATTGTGAGTGAAACAATCAGTTCTACTGTTTCTGATGAAATGAAGACAGAAACAATTCTGGCTGTAGTGATTGCGATTATTTGTATGCTTATTTACATCAGAATCAGGTTTAAGGATATCTGTTTTGGTGCCAGCAGTATAATACCTCTGTGCCACGATGTATTGATAGTGCTTGCTTTTTATGCGATTGCCCGAATTTCAGTAGGTAGTACCTTTATTGCATGTATTTTGACCATTATCGGTTATTCCATTAACGCGACAATCGTAATCTTTGATCGTGTTCGTGAAAACAAGAACATCATGGGAAATAAGGATTTGAAGGAAATCATTAATATCAGTATTACACAGACTCTGTCCAGAAGTATTTTCACTTCTCTGACAACCTTTATCATGGTTGCTGCAGTGTATGTGCTGGGTGTGACTGCAATCAGAGAATTTGCACTTCCCTTGATGGTTGGTATTACCTGTGGTGGACTCTCCTCCGTATTCCTTGCAGGAAATATTTATTACATGATGCGTAAAGGTAAAAAGGATTAATAAATGGAAAAATGGTTTGTTACGGCAAAGAAAGCAGATTTTAATGCCTGGAGCAAAAAATTTCATATTACCCCTGTTACGGCCAGAATTATCCGTAACAGGGATATTTTTTCTGAGGAAGAAGTCGAAAAGTTTTTAAATGGTACCTTCCTGGATCTGTATCCTCCCGAGTTGATGCTCGATATGGAGGATGCAGCTGCTATCATTGAGGAACAGTTGCATGTGGGCAAAAAAATCAGGGTAATTGGTGATTATGATGTTGACGGCATCAGTGCGTCCTTCATTCTGACCAAAGGACTAAAGGTATTGTCGGCAGATGTGGATACAGTGATTCCCCACCGTATGAAGAATGGTTATGGATTAAGCCAGGAGCTAATCGAAGAAGCCTATGAAGACGGTATTCGTACCATCATTACCTGTGATAATGGCATAGCAGCATCCGCACAAATTGCTTTTGCGGTAGAGAAGAAGATGACTGTTGTGGTGACGGATCATCATGAGGTGCCTTTTGAGACAACCCAGGGTGAACGTATCGAGATACTGCCTCCTGCCGCTGCGATCGTTGACCCTAAACGACAAGACTGTCATTATCCTTACAAAAATATATGTGGTGCAGTGGTTGCTTATAAACTGATTGAACTTTTGTTTCGCAGATCAGACTTAGAGCCAGAAGAGAAACAGAAGCATTTGGATGAATTTTTACAGATGGCAGCTATGGCAACAGTATGTGATGTCATGGATTTGCTGGACGAAAACCGCATTATCGTGAAAGAAGGGCTCAGCAGGATGAAAAAAAATCCCTGCTTGGGTATTCGTGCATTGATGGAAGTGAATGGGATTGAACCCAGGAAGCTGACTGCTTTCCACTTAGGGTTTGTGTTAGGTCCTTGCGTGAATGCCACAGGCAGACTGGATACTGCTAAGAGAGCACTTGCCCTATTAGAAGCACCTGACAGGAGGACTGCGGTAACGATTGCAGGTGAATTAAAGGAAATGAATGACAGCAGAAAGGTAATGACACTATCCGGACTGCAGGATGCAATCAAAAATGTGGAACAGAATCACATGGATGGTGACCGGGTGCTGGTGATTTATCTACCTGAGTGTCACGAGAGTATTGCCGGAATTATTGCCGGTCGTATGAGAGAAAAGTATGGAAAACCTGTGTTTATACTTACCAGAAGTGGGGAAGAAATCAAAGGTTCAGGGAGATCCATTGAAAGTTATAATATGTATGAAGCAATGTGTGCCTGTAAGGAATTGTTTACTAAGTTTGGCGGACACAAAATGGCAGCGGGTCTTTCTATGGAAGAGAGAAATATACCTTTGTTACGTGAGAAGCTGAATGCAGAATGTAACCTGGTGGATGAAGATTTTATTACCAAAGTACGCATTGATGTACCCATGCCGTTACATTATGCTAATCAAGCACTTGCGGAAGAACTGGGGTGCCTGGAACCTTTTGGAACCGGTAACCCAAGACCGCTATTTGCAACCAAGGAAGTGCATTTTCATACAGGTAAAAAAATTGGAGCCAAGGGCAATTTTGCAAAATACACAGTAGAGGAAGCAGGGAAAGAATATCAGCTAACTTTCTTTGGAAATCTTGAGGACTTCCATGTATTTTTGGATGACAGATTTGGCAAAGGGTCAGCGGATAAGCTTTATCAGATAAATTGTGATTATTGTATATCCATTACATATCAGCTTAGTCTGAATACCTATATGGGTAAAACTGAAGTTCAACTTCTCATGCAGAATTATTGTTAGTAATTCAATGAAATTTCTTTTTTATTCATTTTCATTTTATAGAATCCTCATTTTTTAGACACAAAATGAACACAAATTTTCGATATGATAAGAACAGATAGTTGATGAACTCACTATCTATCCCCCCCCTCATAAGAAAGTGCGTGAAGCCCGGAACAATCCGGGCTTCTTCGCGTATACATCTGATTGGAATGAATTAATAGTGGTAAAGAAACTTGAAATAGAGTAAAATAAATATAATTATGTATTGTCATCCCCCCAAAAAGGATGAAGGAAAGAGGTCTACACGTGAAGTTAGAGTCATTACTTTCAAAATTAGAATATACCTGCGTAAAGGGCAGCCTGGATATACAGGTTAGCGGAGTGGTTTACGATTCTCGAAAAGTGATTCCCGGATGTTTGTTTATCTGTATTAAAGGAATGAATCATGATAGTCATGACTACGCAGAGGAGATAATCAAAAAGGGAGCAGCTGCACTGGTGGTGGAAAAAGAGGTTAAGCTGTCAATTGAAACCGATGCTACGATGATTCAGGTGGATAATACCAGATATGCTATGGCGTTTATTGCTGCAGCTTGGTTTGATCATCCTGCAGAAAAAATGAAGGTAATCGGAATAACCGGAACCAAAGGAAAAACCACCACAACCTATCTGGTTAAGTCTATTCTAGAAAATGCAGGCCATAAGGTTGGTTTGATTGGAACCATTGAAACTATGATTGGAGATACACATTTTCAAGCCAGTAACACCACTCCTGAATCATATATTGTGCAGGAGTATTTCAGTAAAATGGTGGAAGCAGGCTGTGATACAGTAGTAATGGAAGTGTCTTCTCAGGGACTTATGCTGCATCGTACTCAGGGTTTCATCTTTGACATTGGTATTTTTACCAATATTGAACCGGATCATATTGGAGAGGGAGAGCATGCTTCTTTTGAAGAATATCTTTTCTGTAAGGGAAAGTTGTTTAAGCAATGTAAAATCGGAATTGTAAATGGAGATGATGCCCATTGTGACGCTGTTTTATATGGGAATACCTGCAAGGTCGAGAAATTTGGCTTACAGGACGGAAATGATTTACAGGCAGTAGATTTGAAACTTGTGAAAAAATCCGGAGAGCTTGGGGTTTCATTTTTCACAAAAGGGATTATGAATATGGAAGTTGAAGTAACTACACCGGGGCGTTTCAGTGTATATAATGCTCTTACAGCTATTTCCATCTGCCGTCATTTTAGTGTATCCGAGGAAAACATCAAAAAGGCTTTATTAGCTGCCAAGGTAAAGGGTCGTATTGAAATGGTGAAGGTGTCTGATCAGTTTACCCTAATCATTGACTATGCACATAATGCTATGAGTTTAGAGAGCTTGTTAATGTCATTACGGGAATACGAACCACATAGATTAGTCTGTGTTTTTGGGTGTGGAGGAAACAGATCCAAGCGTAGACGTTTTGAAATGGGAGAGGTGAGTGGCAATCTGGCTGATTTGACGATTATTACATCGGATAATCCCAGATTTGAGGAACCTCAGGAAATCATAGATGATATAAAAACAGGTATTTCTAAAACAAACGGAAAATATATTGAAATTTGTGATCGGAAAGAAGCAATTGCCTATGCCATACAACATGGCGAGCCGGGTGATATCATTGTATTAGCGGGAAAAGGGCATGAGGATTATCAGGAAATCAAAGGGGTAAAACATCCCATGGATGAACGTGACCTGATAGCAGATATTCTAAAACAACTGTAAGAATACGGAACTATCCGGAAAATAAACCAATGGGGAGAGCTGTAATGGAAAAGATTTACGCAGATATCATAGTGGATATTGTCCACGAAAAGGTAGACCGTCCTTTTCAATACAGAATTCCAGCTTTCTTAAGAGAAATCCTGACAGAAGGAATGTGCGTTACAGTACCCTTTGGGGCTGGAAATAAGCAATTAAAGGGTTATGTAGTTGCGTTGAAAGAGAAACCGGAATTTGATCCTGCCAAAATTAAGGACATTGCAGGCGTGGTCAGTGATGGTGTTTCTGTGCAGGATAAGCAGATGCACCTTGCAGCATATTTAAGGAGAAATTATGGTTCTACCATGATTCAGGCACTAAAGACAGTATTGCCTGCTAAGCAATCGGTGAGGGCTCTGGAAAAAAGAACCATTAGATTGAAAGTCGGTACAGACGAGGCTGCCGGGAGACTGGCAGAATGTATGAAAAAACATCAGACTGCCAAGGTAAGAATCTTGCAGGAGCTGATGAGGGTGGATTGTTTGCCATATTCTCTTGTTACCAAAAAATTACAGGTTGGAGCTGCAACCATAAATAGCCTGAAGGAGCAGGGCATCATAGAGATTTTAAGCGAAAGCAGCCTGCGCAACCCGGTAAAGATGAGGCGGGAACAGCTAGATCAAAAAGAGTTAAGCCAGGGACAGAAAAGAATCGTAGATACAGTCCTTTCTGATTATGACAACAATGTTAGAAAAACATATTTGTTACATGGAATTACAGGAAGCGGTAAGACAGAAGTATATATGAATTTAATTGAAGGTATGCTGACAAGAGGAAAACAGGCCATTGTACTAATACCTGAAATTGCGTTGACATACCAGACGCTTTTACGTTTTTACACAAGGTTTGGTGACCGTGTATCTGTTATGAACTCCACTTTGTCAGCAGGTGAAAAGTATGATCAGTGTGAAAGAGCCAAAAATGGAGAAATTGATATTATTATTGGCCCAAGATCAGCGTTATTTACACCTTTTCCCAATATTGGATTAATTATCATGGATGAAGAACATGAGAGCAGTTATAAAAGTGAAAGTACTCCTAAATATCATGCCAGGGAAACGGCTGAAGAAGTTGCCAGAATGCATGAAGCAAGCGTATTGTTAGGATCTGCAACGCCTTCGTTGGAAGCATATTACAGAGCTTTACAGGGAGAATATCAGCTTTTTACATTAAAAGAAAGACTGACTGGCGGTCATCTTCCCAAGGTATACTCAGTGGATCTGAGGGAAGAATTAAAACAGGGAAATCGTTCTATATTCAGTGAAAAACTGAGATGCCTGATGGAGGACCGGTTACAAAAAAAACAACAGATCATGTTGTTTATTAACCGAAGAGGGTATGCAGGTTTTGTTTCCTGCAGGGCATGCGGACATGTGATGAAGTGCACACATTGTGATGTGTCACTTTCAGAGCACAGGGGTGGCAGATTGGTCTGCCATTACTGTGGATATGAAGAACCTACTGTTAGAATATGCCCGGAATGCGGTTCCAAATATATTTCCGGTTTTAAGGCAGGAACACAACAGATAGAAGACAAGGTGAAGGAGCTTTTTCCACAAGCCAGAATTTTACGAATGGATGGGGATACAACCAAAAAGAAGGACAGTTACGAGAAGATACTGGCATCTTTTGCCTCCATGGAAGCCGATATTCTCATCGGTACCCAGATGATTGTAAAGGGTCATGATTTTCCCAATGTCACATTAGTGGGAGTACTGGCAGCCGATCTTTCTCTGTCAGTAAGTGATTATAGAGCTTCAGAGCGCACCTTTGCTTTACTGACTCAGGCAGCTGGCCGGGCTGGAAGGGGAACAGAGCCTGGTGAGGTTGTAATCCAGACTTATCAGCCGGACCATTACAGCATTGTTCATGCAGCAGCTCAGGATTATGAGGGTTTTTATGAAGAGGAGATTCTGTATAGGGAAATGCTCAGGTATCCACCTGTCTGCCATATGATGGCCGTACAGATCATGGCAGCTGATGAAGAAAAGGGTGAACAACTGGCCATACAGCTGGCAGAGCTGGCAAAAAAATTTTCAAAAAATGACAACACTGCGGGCAAACAGATGCTTGTAATAGGACCGGCATCTGCTCTAATCGGAAAGGTGAATGATATTTTTAGATTTGTTTTCTATGTCAAGCATGAGAATTATGATAAACTTGTGGAAGTGAAAGACATACTGGAAGAAGGGGTACAGTTACTGCAGCCCAAAAAGATATCCATGCAGATTGATTTTAACCCGGTAAATGCATTTTAAGAAGGAGAAGGAAAGATGGCACTAAGAAATATCAGAGAGATTGGCGATGAAGTTTTGACAAAAACCTGTAAGGAAGTAAAAGGGATGACTCCCCGTATCAAGGAATTGGTAGAAGATATGCTTGATACTATGTATGAAGCAAACGGAGTGGGACTTGCAGCTTCTCAGGTTGGCGTTTTAAAAAGGATCGTTGTGATTGATACCACAGGCGAAAATCCTTATGTGCTGATTAATCCCAGAATCGTGGAAAAAAGTGGAGAACAGACAGGACAGGAAGGCTGCTTAAGCGTTCCGGGAAAGTGTGGGATTGTTACCAGACCCGATTATGTAAAAGTTGTGGCTCTGGATATTGATATGAAACCTTATGAACTGGAGGGCACAGAATTACTTGCCAGAGCAATCTGCCATGAACTGGATCATCTGGAAGGTCATCTGTATGTGGAAAAAGTGGAAGGTGAACTTATGGATGCGTCAGCTGACGAGGAAGTAGCTGATGAAGAAGTAGCTGATGAAGACGAGGCATAAGGAGCGATAAGATATGAAGATTGTTTTTATGGGTACACCGGATTTTGCTGTGGGAGCATTAAGAGCACTGATACAGGCTGGACATGAAATCGTAGCGGTGGTGACACAACCTGATAAAGCCAAGGGTAGAAGCGACAAACTGATCTTCTCACCTGTTAAAGAATGTGCTGTAGAGGCAGGAATCCCTGTATTACAGCCTGTTCGTATCAAAAGGTCTGAGGCAGTTGCAGAATTGAAGCAATATCCGGCAGATATTTTTGTGGTGGCGGCTTTTGGTCAGATTTTATCAAAAGAAATATTGGATATGCCAAGGCTTGGATGTTTAAATATCCATGCATCCCTGTTACCCAAGTACCGTGGTTCCAGTCCCATACAATGGACTGTTATCAATGGAGAGGAGAAAACCGGCATAACCATTCAGCAGATGAATGAAGGCATTGATACGGGGGATATTCTATATCAGAAGGAAATTTTTCTTTCTGAAAGGGAAACGGGAGCTTCCTTGTTTGAGAAACTGTCTGAACTTGGAGCACAGGCAATTGTAGAAGCGCTTCTCTTACTGGAGAAGGGTGAGCTGAATCCGGTGTCACAGAAGGAAGAGGAAGCAACTCATACAGTCATGTTGGATAAATCCATGGGTCTCATAGATTGGAAACAGAGTGCTGTGAAGATAGAGAGACTAATTAGGGGACTGAATTCCTGGCCCAGTGCATATACTGCTTTTGCTGGAAAACAGTTGAAGATATGGGAAGCTTCCATAGTAGACAACATGCAAGTGTCCCAAATCCAGAAGAAACAGGATGGAATGCTGCCCGGTATGGTAACTAAATCTGATAAGTCGCATTTATATGTAGCTTGCGGAGAAGGGATACTGGCAGTTGATTCTGTCCAGCTGGAAGGAAAAAAGAGAATGAGTACTCATGATTTCTTGTTAGGAAATACAGTGACAGAGGGTACCATATTAGGATAAACAGGAGGTTTTAAATATGTGGCCATATTATTACTATTTTGATCCTACTTATATACTGGTTTTAATTGGTGCTGTGATCTGTATTATTGCGAGCGGCTACGTAAACAGTGCCATGAAAAAATACCATGGTGTGAGAAATGCAAGAGGGTTAACCGGAGGGCAGGCGGCTGAACAGATTTTAATGCAGCAGGGTATTTATGATGTTCGTGTGGAGTGTCTGCAAAAGGGAAGCGGGGATCATTACGATCCGGCCAGCAAAACTCTTAGACTTTCCTATGAAAACTTCAATTATGCAACTGTGACATCTGTGGCAGTTGCGGCACATGAATGTGGGCATGCAGCTCAGCATCAGGAAGGTTATGCTCTGTTAACATTCAGGACAGCATTAGTGCCCGTAGTAAACATAGGAAGCTTTATAGGATTTCCACTGATTATTCTGGGCGTGTTCTTAAGCTGGAACCAGGTGCTTATTCAGATTGGTATCTGGGCATTTGCACTGGCTGTTCTGTTTCAGTTAATTACACTACCGGTAGAATTTAATGCTTCACGCAGAGGCTTGCAGTCGATAGAAGTAAATGGGCTTCTCGGAACAGAGGAAAGTAAGGGAGCCAAAAAGGTATTGTCTGCTGCAGCCATGACTTATGTTGCAGCTGCTGCATCCTCTATCTTACAGCTGCTTCGTTTACTATTATTGTTTGGTGGAAACAGAAGGCGGGACTAATAATGGGAGCTGTAAACAACAGGGAAATTGTACTGGATATGTTGTTGCTGATTGAGAAACAAGAAGCATTTTCCAATCAGCTGATTAAGGATGTATTGAATAAATATGACTATCTTTCCGGACAGGAAAAAGCATTTATCAAAAGACTGTTCGAAGGAACTTTGGAGAGGCAGATTGAACTGGATTTTGATCTGAATCAGATTTCAAGTGTTCCGGTGAGAAAAATGAAACCTCTGATCCGTAGCCTTTTAAGAATGAGCGCTTATCAAATCCTTTTTATGGATGGCGTGCCGGATGCTGCTGCAGTCAGTGAAGCAGTCAAACTCACCGGAAAGAGAAAGTTTCAGAATTTGAAAGGGTATGTGAATGGGGTACTGAGGAATCTGACATCCAACAAAGATAAGTTAAAAACGCCGGATGAGAAGACGGAACCATTTCAATACTTATCCGTTGTTTACTCCATGCCTGAATGGATCGTACAACATTTTTTATCCATATATTCTTATGAAGAAACAAAGAATCTTCTGGAATGTCTGCTAAAAGTCAGACCTGTCTGCATTAGGTTTTCCAAACGTTTAGCAGATAAGGAAAAGGAAGATTTGATAGAAGCCTTTGCACTTAGAAAAGTGAATATACGCAAGCATCCATTTATTTCTGATGCTTATTATCTGGAGAATAGTGAGAATATAGCCACACTTCCCGGGTTTTTGGAGGGGAAGTTTACTGTTCAGGATGCCAGTTCCATGGCGGCTGTAGATGCTGCCGATATAAAGCCCGGAGCCCTGGTTCTGGATATTTGTGCAGCACCCGGTGGAAAGACGATGCTTGCAGCAGAATATACTGGAGAAGACGGACGGGTAATATCCAGAGACGTCTCCCAATATAAAACTTCACTCATTGAAGAAAACATAACACGAATGAGACTAAAGAATGTAATCGTACAGGTATGGGATGCAAGAGTGCCGGATGAAGAAATGCAGAATAAAGCAGATGTGGTTCTGGCGGATGTACCTTGTTCTGGTTTAGGAGTAATTGGTAGAAAACGTGATATTAAGTATAGATTGAAGCCGGAAGCCTTACAGGAGATTCTGGTATTACAAAAAGAGATTCTCAGACAGTCAGTTACTTATGTAAAACAAGGTGGAACATTGCTTTTCAGTACCTGTACCATCAATCCGGATGAAAATGAGAGGACAGCAGACTGGATCTGTAAAGAGTTTGACTTTATCAAAGAAAAAGAGATGCAGCTTTTACCCAATCATCAGGATACAGATGGGTTTTATTTTGCGAAAATGAGAAGGAAATAACATGGAAAAAAAGGATATAAAATCCCTGACTTTAGAGGAATTGCAGGAAGAGATGACTCTGCTTTCTGAAAAGTCATTTCGTGCAAAACAATGTTACGAGTGGATGCATGTGAAATTAGCAAGAAGTTTTGAGGAAATGACCAACCTTTCCAAGGATTTTAAGGAAAAATGTGGGAATCATTATAGATATACAGTACTTGAGTTTGTGGATGTGCAGGAATCCAAACTGGATGGAACGAAGAAGTTTTTATTTAGTCTGGCTGATGGGAATGTGGTAGAAAGTGTGTGGATGCAGTATAAGCATGGCAATTCAGTATGCATTTCCTCTCAAGTAGGATGCCGCATGGGATGTAAATTTTGTGCCTCTACCCTGGATGGTTTGGAAAGAAATTTGCTTCCATCTGAAATGCTGGAACAGATTTATGCCATTACCAGACTGACAGGGGAACGTGTTTCAAATGTAGTGGTTATGGGTACTGGTGAGCCGTTGGATAATTATGATAATCTGATTCGATTTATCAGACTGCTTACAGACGAGAACGGACTAAATATCAGTCAGCGTAATATAACAGTTTCAACATGTGGACTAGTTCCTTATATAAACAGGCTAGCAGAAGAGCGACTACAAATCACCTTGGCTTTATCCCTGCATGCGACAACGGATGAGAAAAGAAAGCAGCTAATGCCGATTGCTAACCGCTATCATATTGCAGAGCTAATGGATGCCTGCCGGGATTATCTTGAAAAGACCGGAAGAAGAATTACATTTGAATATAGTCTGGTGGGAGGAGTCAATGATACAGATGAGGATGCACAGCAGCTGATTACGCTGGTAAGACCTCTATGTTGTCATGTAAATCTGATTCCTGTGAATCCCATTAAGGAAAGAGATTTTGTACAGTCGGAAAAGGCCAGAATAGAGGCATTTAAAAATAAACTTGAAAAAAACGGAATTAATGTTACTATAAGAAGAGAAATGGGGCGGGATATTGATGGAGCCTGCGGACAGCTCAGAAGAAGATATATAGACAGCGTTAAGGAGGCAGACGGTGTTAAAGACGTTTTCCATAACTGACATTGGTAAAAAAAGAAAACTGAATCAGGATTATGTTTACACATCAGAAAAACCTATTGGAAATTTGCCAAATGTTTTTATTGTTGCAGATGGAATGGGCGGACATAATGCAGGCGATTATGCATCAAAATATACTGTAGAAACTATGGTGAAGGAAATAGAAGTTTCCTTTGAAGTCAATCCGGAAAAGATATTAGGAAAGGCAATTGAAACTGCAAATGAGCGGGTCATTGAGCTTTCCAAAGAGAATGAAAACTTAGAAGGAATGGGAACTACGGTTGTTGCGGCTACCTGTATGGGTAAGTTTCTGCGGGTAGCAAATGTAGGTGATAGCAGATTATATGTAGTAGGTGAAAAAATCACCCAGATTACCAAGGACCATTCCCTTGTGGAGGAAATGATCCGCATGGGCGGGATCGACAGGGAGGCTGCTCGTAACCACCCTGATAAAAACATCATTACAAGAGCGATTGGTGCCACAGAAGATGTCAAAATTGATTTCTTCAATGTGGAACTGAAGCAGGGAGACGTTATATTAATGTGTTCTGACGGCCTGACCAATATGCTGGAAGATGAAGAAATCCGTATGATTTTGAACGGACAGAGAGACATTGTAGAAAAGGCAGAAGAATTGGTCAAGGCCGCTAATAACAACGGCGGAAAGGATAATATTGCTGTAGTGCTGATTGAGCCGTTTGCAGAATGATTAAGGAGTTAAGCATGATAAAGATTGGAATGATGATTGGAGACCGCTATGAGATACTTGAAAAGATTGGCACTGGCGGCATGTCCGATGTATACAAGGCAAAATGCCATAAATTAAATAGATATGTAGCAGTAAAAGTTTTGAAACAGGAATTTTCTGAAAATGCTAATTTTGTATCCAAATTCAGAATAGAAGCGCAGGCCGCCGCTAGTCTCATGCATCCTAACATTGTTAATGTTTATGATGTAGGAGAAGAAAATGGCATCAATTACTTTGTAATGGAGCTAGTGGAAGGCATAAACTTAAAAAAATATATTGAGAAGAAAGCAAGATTATCTTTTAAAGAAGCAGTCAGCATTGCAATACAGGTTTCCATGGGTATTGAAGCTGCTCATAATAATCACATTATTCATCGTGATATTAAGCCGCAGAATATCATTATTTCCAAAGAAGGTAAGGTGAAGGTTACTGACTTTGGGATAGCAAAAGCTGCTACCAGTAACACCATTACCTCCAATGTGATGGGATCTGTTCACTATACTTCCCCGGAACAAGCCAGAGGTGGCTATAGTGATGAAAAAAGTGACATTTATTCGATGGGTATTACCTTGTTTGAAATGCTTACAGGAAGGCTTCCTTACAATGGGGAGACGACAGTCGCTATTGCTATCAAACATATCCAGGAACCCATGCTATCCCCGAAGGAGTTTATACCGGAGATTCCAACCAGTGTTGAGCAGATTGTTTTGAAATGCTGTCAGAAGAGTCCTGACAGAAGATATCAGTCCATGGGTGAATTGATTGAAGACCTGAAGCAATGTCTGATTCATCCGGATAACGATTTTGTGGTTATGAGTAATCCTGATGAGGAAGCCCAGACCAGATTCATTTCGGATATGGATATGGCTCAGATCAAAAGGCAATCTGAACACAGGGATTATATGGATGAATCCATGCGTTTACGTACAGATGCTGATTATGACCATGATGAGGATGATCAGGAAGAGGATTATGAAGAAGACTACAATCCCAAGATAGAAAAAATCACAACTGTACTGACAGTGGTTGCAGGGATTGTGATTTGTTGTGTCATCATTTTCTTTGTTGGAAAAATCGCAGGGATTTTTGGGAGCACCAAAGGAAAAACCCCCAATGAAACAACGGAGGGCACTATGCTAACTGAGAAACAACAGGTGGAAATGATAGTTGTTGCTGGTATGTCAGCGGCTGAGGCTCAGAAAGAATTAAAAGGTATGGGCCTCTTAACCGAACTGAATTTTGTAGAATCAGAAGCTTATGAACAAAATATTATTATTAGTTCAGATATTACGCCAGGGACCAAAATTGATATCGGATCGACAGTAACCTTGACGGTAAGTGCCGGAACAGAGGGCAGAGAAGTGCCGGATGTGACTGGTCTTTCTTATGAAGATGCTGCTAATAAACTGGCTGGAAAGGGCTTCATTGCCAATAAATCTGAAAGCTATAGCCCCAGTGTGGAAAAGGGTAATGTCATTTCGCAAAGTCCTGAGAGTGGACAAAAAGCACCTGTTCGTTCTGTGATTACAGTTAATGTCAGTCTTGGACAGGAAGATAATAAAGTTCGGGTTCCTAATATTATGGGAGTGACTGAAGACGAGGCTGTTGCAAAATTGATAGAAGCAGGTCTTGCTGTAGGAAGTACTTCTCAGGTTAATTCCAATGATTACGAAGCAGGCTTAGTATGTTACCAGAGTTATTCCTATGGTTCCTATGTAGAACCGGGAACTACTGTAGATATGAAGGTTAGCTTAGGACCTGATACCGTGACATACAAGTACAATGCCAGTATCGAAGGCCCTACAGTGATAGAGGCACCGGACTATGTGGCAGGTACTTCTGTAGGAGTAACGATTGTAGCGGATAACGGTAAAGTTCTGATGGACACGACCACCACTTCATTCCCCATTTCAGCAAATTATTATGGTATTGCCTCTCCCAAAGGAATCATTACCTTTAATTATTCTATCATAACGCCGAGCTCTACCACTACGAATGAGGCAGGGGAATCAGTTACAGTTCCGGGGAAAACAGAAGTTAGAACCTTTACACGTCCCGTTGAATTTGTTCGGGAATAGCATTGTTATGGAGAGAATATGCAGGGCAAGATAATCAAAGGAATAGCTGGGTTTTATTATGTACACGTGGAAAACAGGGGCATCTATGAATGTAAGGCCAAAGGAATTTTCCGTAAAGATAACCTAAAACCTTTAGTGGGAGACAACGTTGAGATTGAAGTTCTGGATGAAGAATACAAGTTAGGTAATATTGTGATGCTTTCTCCAAGAAGTAATGCGCTGCTCAGGCCTGCTGTCGCTAATGTGGATCAGGCACTTATCATTTTCTCCATTACCAAACCGGCACCAAGCCTTAATTTATTGGATCGATTTTTAATTATGATGCAGCAACAGGATCTTCCCTGTATTATTTGTTTTAATAAACAGGATATTGCAGATGAGATGGAACAGAAAGCGTTAGCAGATGCGTATGAGAATTGCGGTTATCGTGTAATATTTGTCAGTGCACTTAAGGAAAGTGGCATGGATGAGCTGTTAGATTTATTACAGCATAAAACCACTACTGTTGCCGGCCCCAGTGGTGTAGGCAAATCCTCTCTGGTGAACCGACTACAAAACAATACCGTGATGGAGACAGGGGCAATTAGTGTAAAAATCGAACGTGGAAAGAATACTACCAGACATACGGAACTGATTTCTATGGGGGACGGTACCTATATCATGGATACCCCGGGCTTTAGTTCCCTGTCATTATTTGATATGGAGAAAGAGGATTTGTGTGCCTATTATCCCGAATTTGATCCCTACATCCAAAACTGCCGTTTCAGAGGCTGCGCCCACATAAATGAACCGGTATGCGGGGTAAAGGTAGCCGTCAGAGAAGGTCAGATCAGCAAAATCAGATATGATAATTATGTACTGCTGTATGAAGAATTAAAAAATACAAAAAAATATTAGTAATGCTAGGAAAAGAAGGCCGAATCATAACAAAATATGACTCGGTCTTTTTTAACTTGACTAATTTATTCATTTTAAATGGGAACCCATTCACCTACCCAAGAATGGGTAGAAGTGTTATATAGACGCATATAGGTAATTCCATTCATTGTCTTAAAGCGCCATTCTAAAACATCTGCACATGGTGTTATAGATGAACCATGAGTCCAGGCATAGGTACTACCACTATTCATTGATAATCTCCCCCTTTGAATTATAAATTTTTATATCTTTTGAGAAAAACTCTATTGAAGAAATAGTCATAAAATAACTATTCTCATAATACACATCATATTCACCATCTTCTGTTTTCATTATGTAAGAATTTTTACTGGTCAGTGAAAAGGTACTCTGCGACACATTCTGAGGAGTGTCACTGGCTTCAAAAACAAAAAGATAAGATAAAATGAAGATACTTAATGTAAGGAAAATCAACAATAATCTGAGTGCTTTATGGGAACAACTTTTTTTAGTAAGTGACAGTATAAGGATTCTTTTACGCAACTCACTTGTGCTTTTTGAACAAAAGGAAATTAATGAACTGGAAAGGTATGGTGATAAGCTGTATTTATTAACTGATTTAGAGGATAACTTATATACATGAAGTAAACATTGCAGGTATTCATCAGTGGATTGCTTATTAGTACCAGAAGTATAGTAATCAACGCGCATTTCCAATATTGTATTTACTTTTCGACTGATGATTGTACCGACAGGGTTCCACCAGTAAATCATACAAATTATTTTAATAAATAGCTTAAAAACAAAATCATGGTGAAAATAATGTTCCGTTTCGTGAGTCAGTATAAAACACAATTCATCGTCTGATAAGCTGTAAGTGTCAGGTAACAAGATACAGGGTTTATGAAGTCCCCAGATGCAAGGAGTGTTTATTCCCGGGAGCAGATAGATATGAAATCTGTTCACACAATGGTGGGACAGGCAGATATCTTTCAGTAAAAAAGCATACTTATTGTTACCTGTTACATCTATACCATATTTGTTAATAAAACTTCTTATATAAATAGAATGATAAAAAAATTGAATCGTTTGTATGAGTATTCCCAAAATCCACACCAGTTCAAAGCAATTCCACAATGAAAGGGATATATTTCCCAAGGGATAACGTGGTTCCCGAATAGAAGCAATTATATATGAGAAAGGCTGTGGCAATACACACGTAGTGGTAACCGGCAGCTCAAAGGGCAAAACCAGTCGAATCAGGAGAAGACTTGAAAGGAGAACCAAAATTTTGAAACCGGATTTTACCATTAATTTTATGGATGAGAATAACAGGAAAATAAAAATCAGAAGTACATTTCCTGCTATTATAGCCAATAAAACTGTTGAAAACGAGTAGTTTATCATAAGAATCCTCTTTTTTCGTTGAAAAAATTCTATCTCTTGTTTTTTGTGTCCTGTATATATTTTTCTAGAATTTCAATCTCTTTTTCAGAATATTCCGAATCACTGCCTAAATCAAGAAGAGCAGATAATAAACTTTTTTTGGATATTAACTTTTGAAACTGTTTGACATCTTCAGAAAAAAGCTCCTGAATTATTTCTGAAGCATTTTTTGCAGGTAAGTAAGCCCTGGAAAGTACATTACGGCTATATACGATATCTGCGACTTCGATTAATTTCATTGCAAGTAATTTACGTAAAATCGCTTGTACGATATTTACCGTGAAACGTTTATCTGTTTTTACAAGCTCCGATGCAGTCATAGGCACATCTGATTTTAGTAAAATCTGTAATACTTCATATTCTTTAGTTTTGAGTTGCTGTTTCATAAATTTCCCTCCGTATACGCTTATAATAAAGTAAATATAATTAATCTGTCAATATCAAACTACTCTTGAGTTTCCGTACTTTTATCCACAGACCCCTTGTTTCACTGGTAATGTAATGAACAACTTTCAAAAAATGCCCAAAATATAAGGAATCCTCTTCGTTTTTGTAGTAAAATTAAGCTACCAAACAAAAATCTCACTAAACAAAAAAGAGGAGGATTCCTTATGCTTAATTCTACAACAAATACTTACACTTTGAAACGTAAAATTTTAACTTTTACAAATAAAATTTCCAGA
>DATERV010000176.1:0-6053 GCA_035271185.1 Lachnospiraceae bacterium
AATATCATCTATTTCTGAATCAGAAAAATATCCATTGAAATAATCTGCGTCCTTTTCAAATATTTCATTGAAATACTCCCTGTTCATAAAAACAGCAATACTGGAGGGATAGTAATAAATTCCTTTTACCTTGAAACAATATGCTTTATTGCCATTTGCCTCCTTCAGAGTAACTGTTTCCCCCTCATGGATTCCAAACTTTTCGGCATAGGCATTGGAAATATATATTTCATCCTCATTAGGAGAAATATCAGCAAATTTGCTATCAGGAATCATACCCAATATAGCTACTTCCTCACTTTTCAGCTTTCCTTCTATTGTCTTAAGCGTAGTAACACAGTATTTTTCTATTCCATCTGTTTCAGATTCCACCGGTACTTTTAAAATATACTGATACCGGCAAATCATATTAGCTACAATATCCTGCTGATTCTTATTAAGTAAATGTGGCAAGGCTACTCCGAACAGTAACACTACATTTGCCATAAAAATACCAATAAAGATGGTGATGTAATTGGGTATATTCTGAAAAATAATCTTGATTCGAAAGCGTTTCATAATGCCAATTTTAGGACTTAGCTTCCATGCTTTTTTATTCTTTTTCTTACTCAGATCACGACGGATAAATTTAAGTGGTGAAAGACTCAGCTTATTCACTAGGATTACAAGATTGATTACAAACATTATAATCACCGGTACCACAGTTGTCTGGATAAATGCACTGGCATTCCACAATGTAATATAGGTAGGCAGACTATAGCTGCCATAGTACATCGTAGCTGCTGCCTCTTTAAACCAGGAATATCCCAAACCATTTCCTATAATGGCTGAAATCAGGGTCACAATCATAGGCATGGCAATATAATGTCGTACCAGCTCGCTCTTGGTGTACCCGGATGCTCGTAAGGTGCCAATTACCATTGATTCTTTTACAATGGTGTTCCCCGTAGTAATGGCAAAAATGAATGCTATCATAATCACCACAATATAGAGAAATACCGCCATAATCACCTTATCAAGGCCAATATCGTCGCCTGCAAAACGAATTGCCTGGTTAGAAAACTGAGGGATGTAATTCATCACTATGGTGTTACCGGTAAGTGTTTTCAATAAATTCTCTGACATTTTCTTAGCTTTTTTATCATCTTTGGGAGCATCATCATATTTCCAGGAATAGCTATAGTGAATACTATTTTCACTTAAGCTGTCAAAGCCTTCCTTGGTCATGATTGCTACACCAAACCGAATGGCATCAAACATCATATCCGAAGGGCTTTGGAACAAAGCACTGTAGTCAGATAATGCCACCAGTCCACAAACTGTGAGCTTCTTATCCCCTACAGTAATTACATCATTTACTGAGATGTTATTGTTATCGGCATACATTCTATCAACTGCGATGGTATCCTTTGTATCGGGTAACTGACCTTCCATCACACATACCAGATCTACTTCCTCCCTGTTTCTAAAAATACGCAGAGTACTGTCGTTTTGATCTGTTTCCTTCTCAATGTAGTGATTTTCAAAAACTGTAACCTCGTCTTCCTCAATCACTCCTTTTATGGAATCATCCATCTCATAGGCAATTTCAAAGTTACCGTCCTCTATATTATATTTCTCAAAGCCTTCATCATAAGCAGTCTTCATACTTTCAGAAGCTACCAGAAATCCTGATACTAATCCAATCATAATTGTGATAAAAACAAATAAAACAATATATTTACCCATTTCACTTTTTAATTCTCTTGGTAAACGTTTGAATAAAGGATTCATCTTTTTCCCTCCTTACCATTCAAGGTCTACAGAAGAAATTTTTGCTTCATTCCGGTAGTTTTTTCGTATCTCACCATCATGAAGGGTAATAATTCTGTCTGCCATGTTTTTAATAGCATCATTATGGGTAACCATTACTACTGTATTACCGTATTTTTGATTCACCTTCTCAATCAGATTAAGGATTTCCTTCGAAGTATTATAATCCAGTGCGCCAGTGGGTTCATCACATAGCAAGATGTCAGGATTTTTCACAATAGCACGGCCAATTGCTGTTCTCTGCTGCTGTCCTCCTGAAAGCTGATTCGGAAGCTTATGACGATGTTCATAAAGACCAAGAGTATGGAGCAGATCCTCTACATCTAAGGAATGATCACTCAGATAGGCTCCCACCTCTATATTTTCCTGTATATTTAGATTAGGAATTAAATTGTACATTTGAAAAATGTATCCCAGATGCTTTCTCCTGTACATAGTTAGCACCTTTTCGCTCATGTCTGCTGTCTTTTCCCCATTTATGGAGATATAACCGCTGTCCGCCTGATCAATGCCCCCTATGATATTGAGCAGTGTTGATTTTCCTGATCCTGACGGTCCAAGAAGCACGCAAATCTCTCCTTTTTCAATTTGAACATCAATTCCTTTTAGTACTTCTACTCTGCTTTCTCCTTCACCAAAGTGCTTTCTAACATTGTTAATTTCCAGAAACATACCTTTTTCCATCCTTTCAAACAGTTATTGTTGGGGTTTTGTTTGCTCTAAAGCACTAAATAGATGGGGGTTTTTGAGAAGAATTCTCAGAAAAAGAGTATAAAAAAACACCCACGAATCAGTATTTAGCAACTACTGTCCCGTGGATGAAGTGTTCCACTGCCACTCATGTGACCCGACTCCTGACATTATGTCACGGCCTGCTCAGTTTGTACTGTAGATTTATTGCAGTGCAAAGAGTTCTTGTAGAATACCATATATTACTATTTGTGTCAATATACAAATTAGAAAAATACTTTATTTGGTACAAGGCTTAATTCCATTGGCACCAACCTGACAAAAATTTACTTTCTTATTTTGATAGGATGCCTGATTACTGTTTTCCACTTTTGGGGCAGCACTCTTCTTGTATCTGACAGATAGATTTCATGATGCAGTCTGATTTCTGTAATATCATTCTCATATCCATTCTGCTCCAAGTACTCATTCATCAAAGCAACTGACACAGGCTCATTATCGTAGGGACCGATATGCATAATTTGCACACATAAGCCCTCCTCAATAGTCAAATATTCGGCTTTTGACAAATCCATCTTTTTCTTTTGAGTTGCCTCTTCCACAGCCCAGTCAAAATCCTCTTTGGTAATAAAGTCCGGTAATCGGATAACGGAAATCCAGTGAAAAGTCTCTTTGCAGGAATAATCAATTCCCTCAATGCCATCCTGCCACCAGAAGCCTTCCAGGGGAGGAACCACATACTCATAATAACCCTCAATTTTGTGATTCCCTTTATAACTCATTTTGAGTGTAAAAGCTAACGCATAAAGAATTCCAATTGCCTGCTTATAGTCTCCCTCTTCTTCATTGGGATTTCCACTTCCTCTTACTGCTATGTAAGTTGCTTTTGGTACTGTTACAATGGCAGGCTTTCCTTTGGGCATGTAGAATTCCTTATACTCTTTCTTAAAATCAAACATTGTATTTACCTCCTATATGATAACCGTTTTATTCATATGAAGTGTATGACCGAATCAAATCAACCCTTCTGACTTATCATACCAAAGTAAATATGACATCTATATGTCGTATTATATTAAGAAATCCTAAATAAATCTTAGAATCCTCTCAGCATGTCTTCTATTTCCTCATGACTCAATACCACACACTGTTTTTCCCGAATCGAGTATACTCTATTGCACATTTTTAATACTGATGGACGATGTGTGGTGACAATGCTGGTACGTGGATACTTATCCTGCATAATATTCTGCAAAACTTTTCTTTCCGTCATGATGTCAAGTGCTGATGTGGCTTCATCCAACAATAATATGGGAGATTGACGAAGTACAGCCCTGGCAATGGACAAACGCTGTGCTTGTCCCTCTGAGAATCCGCCTCCATTTTCTCTTATCTCACTGTTTATTCCATTTGGAAGCTTTTCCACAAAGTCCCATGCACAGGCAACCTTCAAAGCATTTATGATCTCTTCATCCGTTGCATCTTCCTTCACATTTCTCATATTGTCTGCAATAGTGCCATAAAACATGGTATTACCCTGTGGAACATATGCAAAAAGCTGACGTACAGAAGCAGTCAGTGGCATGCACATATCACTATTTTCGGGTGTTGCATCACCAACACATATGTAGCCATTCCCTTTCTGCGCACGTATGATAGATAAAAGATAGCGAAGCATGGTGGTCTTGCCTTCTCCGGATGGCCCTACAAAAGCAACAATCTCATGAGGATGTGCGTCTATAAAGGCGTGCTCAAATACTTCCGTTCCGGTAGCATAGGCATATTGTAAATCACGGATACATAAACCGATACCCTTATCCCGATGCTTCTGATAGAAGTCTAACACTTTGTCCTTTTGGCTGTAATCCTCCTTGGGTAAACCTGCAATATCCATTAATCTTCTAGCTGAGTTTGTGAGTGAAATGGAACTTGGGACTAAACCAATCAGGCTTGAAACAGTGCCTGATAGTGTACTGGAAAGAGAAATAAACATTGTCATGGTTCCATAAGTAATAGCACCATTCCAGACTTTATATACTCCCCACCCATATGTTGAATAAGTGACAATCATAGCCACTATTGATAAAATAATTGTATTGATGCTTGATATTTTTTGATACTTCATTCTTACATCAGTAAATTCCTTTTGGAGATTCCTAAGTCTTTTTGAATAAAGGCCAACCAGATCAAAGGCTTTAACTGTTTGAATATTGGAAAATGCTTCCTGATTAAAGCTTGACATTCTGGCATTGATGGAAAGGCTGTTCATACTGCTCTTTTTCATTCGTTTCATTGAATTTCTTGAAGTGAAAAAGCTGAATGGTACACTTATCAATGCAAAAATAGCAAATGATGCATCATAGTGTACTACCATAATCAGTGCTGAAATAAATCTGAAAAGATATATAATCAGATTGGGAGCAAGATTTAAAATGCCTATTGAAACACATGTCACATCACTGGACCATCTTGTCAGGATATCTCCTGAATGATATTGGGATAACGATTCCCAATCAGATATCATAATCTGATCAAAAATATCTGCCTTTATACTATTATCAACTTTCATGCTGACTTTCGTTGATACATAACAGGATAGTTGACTCATGAAATTACTACCAAGCTGCGTACCAATGAGCCAGCAAAATGTTGTAAACAGCTCGCCGGTATTATGCCCTGTAACAATGTCAACCAAGTCTTTTGAAACCAGACTGCTAAACAGGGAAACTACCGTTCCCGACAGGCCTATGAGCGTATAAATGATTATGGCAAAAACATGCTTTTGGGAATATTTATAAATCCATTTCAATTGATAAAGCATCTGCTGCAGACGACCATTCTTAATCTGCTGAAGGTAGTGTCTGATCTTGCTCTTCATAGTTTATCCTCAAAAAATGCACCACTTATAAACATGGTGCATCTTTGTATTAATATTCAATGGCTTTCACATTTTACAACAGTAAATTCGTTTGCTTTTTCATTTAAATGAGTATTAGATTGATAATGTGAACCTTCATACTGACTGTTTTTATCCGTTATCTGAAAAGAAATATTACCATTTTGTGTTTCATTAATTGTCCAGTCGTTAACAAAAATATGAATAGAATTATCGGTATTCGTATATGTCATGTTGCCAGGTCCGGATACCGAATTGATAGATTTAATGGGAAATGTTGAAGTAAGTTCAATTTCAAAATTTTTAGCTGATGACCCACCTGTTTTTGTTAAATTAATTTGAACATCTGAATGAGAACCACTATTGTGGCTCATCCACTTAATATCAGTAAGCCAGTTCTCAGGACTATATGGTTCTTTTGGTGGTTCTATTGGTGGTGTTACAATTGTCCCGCTAGCTGCATAAACTCCTTCTATCTGAATATCTACTTCCTCAATTGATGGTTTTACATAATCATTCATTAATCTTCCCCCTCATTATACAATGATATATGCGTTAATTATATCCATAAATGTTATTTAATGTCAATACTTCTTGCAATTGTGATAGATATTCATAGTACAAAATAAAGATTAATCTATTCGCACTACCTGAA
>DATERV010000177.1:0-6967 GCA_035271185.1 Lachnospiraceae bacterium
ACCTGGAATCCTGTTTGCTTTCTTTCCACTTCATCCGGCATGAATAGAGTCCACTGTACACTGGCATCACTTTCTTTTAGCCGGTTGATATAACCAAACAACTCCACACTGTCTGTACCGGTAGGTCCTGTTTTATTCCCTGCAATCAGTTCCCTGACATGACGATCCTGCATGGATGAAAAGTCAGCAAATACCTTAGTTACTGCTTCCTGAAGACGTTCGTCATCGATAATTCCTGACAATTCCCTGTCAAATCGGTCTATCATTTTATATACCGCCTGGTTAACCACGCCGGACGGTTCAAGCTGCTTCAGACATGCCCGAAGCTGTGCATTTTGCTCTTTGAAGCGTGCCAACACTCCTCGCATCAGAATCTGTTCATTTTCCTCCAACTTCTCACTGCTCCACTCAGTATCGTCCAAGATCCACACAGTCAGTTCATCAAAGACTCCCGGATTTTGGCATCTTGCTTTAAGGGACCAGTTTACAATGATCTGGTATTTCTCTTTGGCAGTAAATTCTTCCTTGTTAAAATCTTTCATGTTGTTCCAATAGAATTCATTCATTTTTCCTTGTATCATATCGAAGCCCCCTTGTATTGAGATACGAATTGTAAGCGGATAGAAATATTTGAGTGAATCTCTATGTACCTTCACATCAGATGGATTGATACCATGGAAACGGGAAAACGCTTTTGAGAAGCTCTCCGGTGTGTCATATTGATACTTCATTGCAATATCAATCACCTTATTGTTTGCATCAAGCAACTCACGACCTGCCAGACTTAGCCTTCGATTCCGTATATATTCACCTATGGTAAACCCCGTGACTAAATTAAAAATACGTTGAAAGTGTGAGCTAGATGCAAATACATGATTCGTCACATCTTCCACACCAATCTTGTTGGTTAGATTCTCTTCCATATAATGGAGCGACTGATTCACGTTACTCATCCATACCATATTTCCATCCTCCTCTTACGTACATGATATCTGATAAAGGTAAGCTTGTCCTGTCTATTAATGTTTTTAGTTGTCCGATGAATAAAGTCTAAAATTACAAGGAACTGCATTATTTTCATACATTTGAGAGTAGCATGTATTTGGTGTATTGACAACTCTTGCTAGTGGTTATTTTACAAAATATAGGTGATTAAAATGTGATTGAGTGGTAAAATGAAAAATAAGATCCAAGCAATTAGTGGATAAGTATTAGGTAGTTGACCTAAGTGATGTGAACGAGGGATAAGGAGTAGAGCATAAACAATGGATATGGTTTGCAAAAAGCTTTTTATTGAGACAAAAGATTTGATACTCAAACAGGCAAAGATGGAAGACTGGAAAGATATATACCAGAATCTCTGGATCCATGTCGAGAGTGCAAGGTATATGTTGTGGAATGTAGTAACCTCAGAAGAAGAGGCAATAAGGCGCATGGGTAAAACCATTGAGTATGAGAAAAAAGAGCCATATGCACTGTTTGTATATGAAAAGAAAAGTGAGCAGGCAATAGGTTTTGCTACTATGCATGAAATAAATCCTCAGGTCTGGGAAGTTTATGGGATGGCAATTGGACCGAAGTTTGTAGGAAAAGGCTATGGTAAGCAGATATTAAATGCACTTGCAAACGAGGCTTTTCAATATCAGGACGCAAAGAAATTTATTGTAAGCTACAGAACAATGAATATGGCATCTTATGGGATGCAGATGGCATGTGGGTTTCATTATTCTTATTCAGAGGATAAGGTTGATCCAAGAAATGGGGAGTCCTATGTAATCAAATATAATGTGAAAGAAAGAACGGGCCCCCATTTGTATTATCATGCTTCACCTGTCGCCAATATTCAAACGTTGATGCCTCATTCCTCTAACCACAATATACCATGGACATATTTCTCAGAGAAAAAAGAAAATGTGTTGGTATATTTAAGTAATGCGGTTGAAAAGTATTGCAGAGAGACGTGTTTTACATACGATGGTACATGGTCCAAATGGGGGTCATACGGATTTGATGAGAATGGGATACTTCGCTTGGAAGAATATTATCCAAATGCAATAGTGGATACCTATAAGGGAGTTTCAGGATACATTTATACAGCTGACTACATACCTGGAATAGAGAGTTTACCGGATATACCCAATGCTGTAGTCACAGAGAATGAGGTACCTGTGTTTTCCTGTGAATATATTCCAGATGCCTATGAAGCTATTATGAAAGCAAATAAAGCAGGTAAAATAACGATTACCTATTATAAGGATATGTCAGAGATTAAGAGAGCCTGGATACGGAAAATAGTAGATGAGGAATACCAAAAAGCAGTGGATCATCCGGATTATCAGCATTTCTTAAGAGGAAAGTTTCATATGGAAGGACAGAGTAATAAAGGGTAATCATGAAATAGATAAATGGGAGAATACCAATGAAAATTAGAACCATAGACATGTCATATGAGGAAGTATTGGCACTACCGGCTGCTGGGCACCGTAGGCCACGAAAGCAATGGAAATTAATTAGATATCTGATGAAGAAGATATCCGCAGCGGAACTAAAATCTGTTCATTTCAAATGTGATAGAAAGAATATGGGAGCAGTTAAAAAAGGTGAGCCCTGTCTGTATCTGATGAATCACTCCAGCTTTATCGATTTGAAGATTGCATCAACCTTAATTTATCCCAAATCCTTTCATATCGTATGTACATCAGACGGATTTGTGGGAAAAGAAAAGATCATGCGCCTGATGGGATGCATTCCTACAAGAAAATTTGTGACGGATGTAACTCTGGTAAGGGATATGATTTATGTCAGTAAAAAGTTAAACAGTTCCATATTAATGTATCCGGAGGCAGGCTATAGCTTTGATGGAACAGCAACAACATTACCCGCGGGGCTGGGGAAATGTATTAAGATGCTAGGAATACCTGTTGTCATGATTATAACAAAAGGTGCATTTTTACGTGACCCGCTTTACAATTGTCTTCAGTTACGCAAAATTGATGTGTCTACTACCATGGAATGTGTATTGACAAAAGAACAGGTGGCTCTTTTATCGGAACAGGAAATCAATGATATCCTAAAGGAAAACTTCGGGTTTGACCATTTTAAAGATCAGCAAAAGGACAATATCCTTGTAGTGGAGCCCTTTCGTGCAGACGGATTGCACAGAGTACTTTATAAATGTCCTCATTGTAATACAGAAGGCATGATGAAAGGTTCAGGGATTACGCTTACCTGCACAAAATGTGGAAAGGAGTATGTTTTGACTGAGCAAGGATATATGAAGGCTCAAAATGGTGAGGCGGAATTTCCTCATATACCTGACTGGTATAGATGGGAAAGAAATTGCGTGAAGGAAGAGCTACTAAATAATACTTATTTATTGGATGTTCCTGTAAAAATTGGAATCATGAAGAATATGAAAGCCATTTATATGGTTGGAGAGGGACGGCTCGTTCACAACAAAGAAGGATTTCATCTTACTGGGTGCGATAACAAGCTGGATTACCACCAGCTTCCATCGGCATCCTATAGTCTGAATTCAGATTATTTCTGGTATGAGATTGGTGATGTGATTTGTATTGGTGATTCCCGGATGCTTTACTACTGTTTTCCGCAGAAAGAAGATGTCATGGTGGCCAAAACAAGACTGGCAGCAGAGGAATTATATAAAATCTGTAGGAATGCAACTAGAAAATAGATGACCATAAATCACCCTACATACCTAAAACTTATAAAAGCCCTTCTACGTAGAATTACGAAGAAGGGCTTTTTTAGGATAGAATAACTACTGGGGAATTGCCTCAATGGGATTCTCATCTGTAGCACCTTTATTTAATAAATCACGGAACTTGCGGGACAGCTTGCTTAATTTCCCGTACAGGTCAAAAGTGATTTCTGTAGTAGGAGCAACTTCCATATAGGATACCATCATGCTGATCATAATATAGCTGTCAATAAACGCTGACTTTATAGCCAGTGCAAACATGAACGCCAATATGGCAGCAATCCATTTTGACCAGCCTAAAAGGGTAAAGATTGCACCGAATACAAAGAAAGGAATGACCCAGGCAGCAATGGTAGCAACAATGACGATTAATGAGGTGAGTGCTGCGGACTTTAAAAGCTTTTTCCAATTCTGGAAATAAATAACAACCCCGTCTGCAGCGGCCTTATACGGATTGATGTCTGTTTTGATAAAGGTATAACCCAGACAGCACTCATCCACGTAATTCAATGCAATACTTACAAATAGCTGCATAATATTGATAATGAAGCTGATGCCGGGAATATTTCCAAGCAGATTGTCTATCTTTTGTAAGCCTCGTTGAAGCTGACTGACAGAACCAGTAACCAGTCTATCAATGACAAAATAGGCATTACTGGTGGCAAAACGTTTCTTTACGATTTCTTTTGCTACCTCAAATTGCTGATCCGGAATCTGATTTGTGGTAACGGCTGTGGCAATAATTGCTACATGTCCGGCCTTTACCAGATAGCCAAAGTACAAGTTAATGATGTAATAAGCAGCAATCGATAGAATGAACCAGATAATTACACCAAAGCCTAAGCCTTCTTCGGAACGAAACAGCATGGCTATTCCTGTCAATATGGCGAACAGTAAAACAGAAACCAGTAAAGTCGCAAGACCTAGAGCCAGTTTCAGCCATGTAAATTTTATTGTTTTGAAAAAAATGGTAGATGCTTTCATTGTGATAATCCTTTCAATATATATATTTTATAAATGTAAGTATATGACGAAAAACAGCAATTTTTGTAAATTGGGAATCAAATAAACTATTTTTGATATTAATTATGTATTATGGTAAGATAAGATACGACATTTTGATAGAAAGTCTTAAAATTTAAATAGAAAGACATAAATGTAACACAAAATTTTGATAGAAAGGATAACAGGGTATGTATAGAATAGCAATTTGTGATGATGACAGAGTTACAGGTTCAGAACTGGAAGCATTTGTACTTCGGTACAAGCTTGAGCATGTGATAGATTTGTCTGTTGATGTGTATGAGTCGGGAGAGGAAATGCTATCCCATATGCAGAAAGAGGGGGCCTACGACCTGATTTTCCTGAATATCGAATTTCCAAAAATGAATGGGGTAGCAATCGGCAATTATATTAGAAATGAAATGAAAAATGAAGTCACACATATTGTGTATATTTCATTCATGCTGACACATGCAATGGAGCTTTTTGAAGTAAGGCCTCTTAACTTTTTACTTAAGCCTTTATCAGCCAGCAAGCTGGATGCCGTTCTAGGTAAGGCATTGGAACTTTCTTCCAGAATGGGATGTTTATTTGCTTATAAGAAGGGATGGGAGGAAAGGAAAGTACTGATTTCCGATATCCTTTATTTTGAAAGCATCAGTAAAAAAGTTCGCATGGTAACCACCGGTGGTGAAACATTTTTTTATGGAGCTTTGTATGATATTTATAATGAATTGAAGGATTACCGCTTTTTTTATTCCCACAAGTCCTATTTGGTTAACTACAATCATATTGTGCATTTTTCATATGATATGCTAACCATGTCAAATGGCGAGAGAATCATAATTGCACAGCCCAGAAGAAAGGAAGTACGGGTATTACAAAAACAAATATGAACTGAGTGAGATAGTAGGGAACAGAAGATGAACATAATTAAAGGGGGAGGTTTTATGAATAAAAAGAGAAGATTATTAATAGAACAAAATGAAATATCTGAAATACTTACCTTATCGCTTGGAGGATATGACCAAAAGGTTTTGATTGAAGGGAAACAAGCTGATTTACCTATCGTAATTACACTTCATGGGGGACCAGGGATGCCGATTCCGTTTTCAGTAGGATGCCGAGGATTATTTCCGGATTTTACAAATCAATTTATTATGGTGTACTGGGATCAACTGGGATGCGGTATCAATAATACAGTGAGTGGAGTAAACTTCAGTATCAGTGATTTTGTGCAAATGACGGTAGATCTGATACAGGAAATGAAAAAGAGATTTCCACAGAATAAGATTATTCTTTTTGGTATGTCCTGGGGCAGTGTACTATGTCTGCGTGTAGTAGACCGGCTAAAGAATCAAATTGATGCAGCGATTGTCTGGGCACAGATTGTTAAACATCCTATTTGCAATGAAACAGTATATGAAATATTGGAACATGCTCGTATTTCCCATAATGACAGGCTTCTTTTACAGGACTACCGGCAAAAACCAATCACTCTTGAAACTGTTAGATTTATTGCAGGATGTATCCGAAAGTATACTGATGGATACAACAATAAGTCAGGAGAAAAGGCTTCTATTGGGCCTATTATCCGTGGATTGATCACCAGTCCCGACTATCGTCTGAAGGATGTAAAGGCCATTGTAGTCAACGGCTGTATGAATAACCGAAGTTTATGGTCAGAGATAATCCAGAGCGATATGACAGATATTCTAAAGTCAGTTACAGTTCCATACTATATTTTACAGGGAGATACGGATATTGTGTCAGATACAGAATTAGTATCTGAGATTGTGAAAAACGCAGGAAATAAGAATCTGCACTGCCGTGTCATTGAAAAATCAGGCCATATTCCAAGTAAGTGCGGCATGGATGCTGTATTGGAGGATCTGGAGAAATGCCTAAGGTAGCACAAGAATACATAATGAATAAAAAGAAATTGATTGTTAATACTGCACACCGGTTCTAGAAGTATTGTAAGATCAACTAAAGAGAAACAGAAACGGAGGCAATGAAAGCCTCCGTATTTTTATGTACAGATTATTGTACATCTAAATCAAGTACTTCGCCCTTTGTTTCCTATATGGCAATAGCAACATAAGAAATCCGATAACTCGGTTATGAGGGATATTGGATTTTTTATGATGAAATAGTAAAAATACGCATAGATGTCACAGATAGATTAAGAAATATGCAATAAAAAATACCCTTTCACTTTCAAGGGTATACTTCATTTTTAAT
>DATERV010000178.1:0-19899 GCA_035271185.1 Lachnospiraceae bacterium
TCATCTTTACAAAAGCGTTTTGAATTAGAAATTCAGCATAAATAAAGTGTTACAGCTTTCTTTATAATGATTAACATTTATAGTAACATACCAACTTTTTTATTTTTGAGAAGTAGGTGTCACATCATTGACTAATGTACAGACATTTATTTTGGAAAAATACTATAGTTCGTTTTTTCTCGACATGTCCTTCCAAAAACTTTGCATGCCAATCACCTTACTATTTTTTGCTCTCATACCAATTTTCTTTTCATAGGAGCTTTCTACTTCAGTACTGAACCATATGGTGTTCTCTGGTATCATGGCTGGCGTCATGTGATAGAGACTCTTTCCGGCAATGACTAATAGGGTTTCATCATTTCCTATATGCGACTCTTTCATGAGATTTTCCTTGAGATGCAGCTCCTTGGCATCTTTCACGCTACAAAGTAAAAAACCATATTCCTCATAAAGTTCTTCACCAAACTCTTCATACCGCTCGCTGTCATTGGTGACCACTAGGATTTTTCTGGTTTGACTGACAAAATGGCGAATGATCTCTTCTGTGGGCATATCCCTGTCATCTAAAATAACCAGTTCAGTAAAGGTTACCTGATAATAAGAAAGTAAAAGGGAAATCCATTCAAATGACAACGGCTCCAGGGTTCTTCCTAAAAAATCTCCCACCCCATCCTGCCAAAAATAACGAATTCTGCTGCTTTCTTCCGGTATGGGAAGCCCATTACTGTAACTGAGCCATTCTTCTTTTTCCCATTCTTTTCTTTTCCTGCAATAAACAGGCAGATATACGATTACCACAATCATTTTGAAACCGCCACAATTTACTCCCTTTTGTTCTGTATGATAAATCCAGTCTCCCCTACGTTTCTTTCTGCCAGCTGCAGCATGATCCAATACGAAATAAACGACAGTCATCTCTTCCATAAAGACATTCCACTTTCGCTAAAGATGTCCCTCTTTTCTTTGAAGATATGCTGCCGCCTGCCATATTATACTGGAAAAATCTGATCCAGACTTCTTAAAATTTCCTCCATGGTATCCAAAGAGTTAATCATTTGTCTGAATCTTGCAGAATCGGGTAATCCTGCCGTATACCAGGAAAGATGCTTTCGCATTTCCCTTACACCGGTATATTCTCCTTTTATGGAAAGCTGTAGCGCACAATGTTTTTCAATCATACTTCTAATCTCTGCCATGGTAGGTCCTGGTGGAATAATGCCTGTCTCCAGGTAACCCACCACTTCTCTGAATATCCAGGGATTCCCTTCTGCGCCACGTGCTATCATGACACCATCACAACCAGTTAGGTCTATCATAGCTTTTGCGGAGTAAGCATCTGTAATATCACCATTTCCGATAACTGGAATGCTCACTGCTTCTTTTACCTGTTGTATACAGTCCCAATCAGCTTTGCCGGAGTAATACTGTTCTCTGGTTCTGCCATGGACCGCTACAGCGGCGGCTCCTGCTGCCTCGGCTATCTTTGCAATTTCCACTGCATTCTCATGCGCACTGTCGAAACCCTTCCGTATTTTTACGGTAACAGGTTTCCTTATAGCACGGGATACTTTAGAAACGATTTCCTCTACCAGTTTCGGATTATTCATCAATGCGGAGCCTTCTTTGTTGTTCACTACCTTAGGCACGGGACAACCCATATTAATATCTAATATAGAAAAGGGCTTCTCTTCTATCCTTTTGGCCATTTCTGCCATAATATCAGGGTTTGAGCCAAACAGCTGTAAGGATACCGGACATTCCTCCGGCCTGATTTCCATCAATTCTTCCGTATTCTTGCTGTTATAATAGATGGCCTTGGCGCTGACCATTTCCATACATAAAAGACCTGCTCCCTGCTCTTTGCATAGTAAACGAAATGGCAGGTCTGTTACACCTGCCATGGGAGCTAAGATTACCTGATTATCCAGTTCCACATTTCCTATCGTTAATTTCATTAGTTAATATTCCTGTTTTCTATTTTTTTCGTAAATAAGATAGAGGCCATCCAGTGTAAGTGAACTGTCATATACATGAATACTATCAGTCTCATCAGCGATGGCACGTCCCATTCCACCGGTTGCCACAACCTTTAAATCCTCATAGCCACTTTCTTCTTTTACCTTCTTGATAATATACTCGGTTTGTCCAATTTGTCCATAAACAAGTCCGGCCTGCATACTGGTAATGGTTTCCTGAGCCAAAATGGACTTTGGCTTTTTAATCTCTACTTTAGGTAGCATAGCTGTTCTTTCCCAAAGGGCCTCAGCACTGATTCGAATGCCCGGCGCAGTAATGCCTGCCTGGAAATCACCATCTCTTCCCACTAAATCGTATGTGGTTGCCGTTCCAAAATCCAGTACCAATACTGGACCACCATATTTTTCATAGGCTGCCACGGCATCTACAATACGGTCTGCACCGATTGCCCTTGGGTTCTCTGAGGTAATTCTGATCCCTGTCTTCACACCGGGCCCTACGATCAAAGGAGTATGACCAATATACTTTACAATAGAACCTGTGAGGGAATGCATAATATCAGAAACCACACTGGCTATAATGGTGCCTTCTATCTGTTCACAACTGATATGATTGATTTTCAACAATTCTCTAAGCAATACACCGTACTCATCGGATGTACGCAGCAATTTGGTGGTGATATGAAATGTTGCCCTTAAAACTTTATTTTCATACACTCCATAAACAATATCTGTATTTCCAACATCAAGTACTAGAATCATACTGTCTCCCTATTCATCCTCTTTTAACATTTCACCGGTATCCTCATGTAAAATGAAAACCCTGTAATACAGACTGAGGCTTACTAACAGTTCAGAGCGTTTCCGTCTTACCTGGGCTACCATTAGCCCACTGCTGACTTCATCATAATAAATATCAGCATCCTCTGCATTGGTCTCTAGTATCACAACGCCGTCTGGTTCAAAGGCAATGGTAAAAATGCCTCCTACTTCTTCCGTAAAAAGAACGCATAAAATATGTAGCTCATTCTTGATGGACTCCGGAATGGCATTGAACTTCTCATTAAAATAATATTTCATATCATAGGAATTTGCTCCACAAAGCACAATCTTTTCATTTTGACTAGACATATCCATATATTCCACGTACTGATACTTCACCTGCATACACTTCTTTGATGGTATGATCTGGCATTTTTACCAGCAACTCTCCCTTCTTATTAATTCCCAGTGCTGTTCCGGTATATTCGCCGGCTGGGTCTAGCACTCTCACTTCCCTGTTCAGATTAACAAGACTATGATTATACTTCTCTAAGAGCAAAGATAAATTCATATTTTCTAAAAATAAACTGTAATCTGTTTCAAAATATTCCATGACCTTATGCAACAGCAGGGCTCTGGAAATCTCTTTTCCTGCTTCTGCTTCCATTGAGGTAGCCTTGTTATGAAGGTCTTGTGAAAATGACTGTTTCTTCACATTCATGCCTACTCCAATTACCACATACTGAATATCTTCTCCCTGAAGGCTCATTTCTGTCAGGATACCGGTTACCTTTTTCCTATTCATAACAATATCATTAGGCCACTTAATCTGGGCAATATTACCACACACATCCTCCACAGCACTTTTCACTGCCAGTGCCATTACCAAAGTAAGCATAGACGCCAAGTCCGGTTGAAAAGAAGGTCTTAGCAACAGAGTAAAATAGACATTTACATTGCGTGGGGATACCCATTCCCTACCTTTTCTTCCCCGGCCGGCAGTCTGTTCCCCGGCTACCACCAGAGTACCGTTAGGTGCTCCTTCCTCTGCTAAAAGCTTTGCCTTCAGATTGGTGGAATCAATGCTATCATAAAACAGGAGATTGCTCCCTGCCCACTGAGTATGGATACAGCTTAAAAGTTCGTTTTGGGTAAAAACATCAGGCAGCTTCCTCACAGGGTTGCCGCCATTACAGCTTTAATGGTGTGCATACGGTTTTCTGCTTCTGCAAATACAACAGACTGTTTGGATTCAAAGACTTCATTTGTGACTTCCATCTCGGTTATGCCAAACTTTTTACCCATTTCAGCACCGATTTTTGTATTCAGGTCATGGAATGCCGGCAGGCAATGCATAAAGATGGCCTGTTCTCCTGCGTTAGCCATCACTCTGCTGTTTACCTGATAGGGCATCAGCTCTTTGATACGCTCCTCCCACACTTCATCAGGCTCTCCCATGGATACCCAGACATCTGTATAAACTACGTCAGCCCCTTTAGTACCTGCTTCCACATCCTCAGTGAGGGTGATGGTTCCACCGTTAATTGCTGCAATTTTTTTGCACTCTTCTACCAGTTCTTTAGCAGGGAAATACTCCTTGGTGGTACATGCAGTAAAATGCATCCCCATTTTTGCACACGCTACCATTAAGGAATTTCCCATGTTGTAACGGGCATCTCCCATATAGGTAAATTTGATGCCTGCAACCTTCCCAAAATGCTCTCTAATGGTTAACAAATCAGCCAGCATCTGTGTGGGATGAAATTCATTGGTAAGTCCATTCCATACGGGCACACCAGAAAACTTAGCCAGATCATCTACGATTTCCTGACCATATCCACGATACTCAATTCCTTCATACATACTTCCAAGCACCCGTGCGGTATCAGCAATGCTTTCCTTTTTACCAATTTGGGATCCTGCAGGGTCAAGGTATGTTGTGCCCATTCCCAAATCATGTGCTGCTACTTCAAAAGCGCAACGGGTACGGGTGCTTGTTTTTTCGAAAATCAAGGCAACATTCTTACCCTTCAGCGTATCCACCGGAATTCCTTTTTTCTTTTTTTCCTTTAATTCTGCAGCAAGGTCCAGCAGATAAGAAATTTCATCAGGAGTAAAATCCAAAAGCTTCAAAAAACTACGACCCTTTAAATTCATATATATTTACCTCCTACTATTTATGTCATTTATTGTTATGTAAGATGGATGATTCAGTGTCTTTACATGAAAGGCTTTGCTAAGGACGTCGGTACTTGCTTTCTGCGAGCTTATGCTCGCAGAAAACTTAGTACCGCTACGTTCTTAGTTAAGCGAAAGCGCGCCTTTCGTGTAAAGACACTGAATCATCCATCTGTTCTACTTACATATATGACATAAATACTCGGAGTCCCCCCCTTAGGGGATTCCGAGTATCAGTCAATGCTATGTAACCGCAGCTTACTTTTCTAAAACTTCTCTAAAGACAGTAGCCAGGGAAGCGATTCCCTGCAGGTCTGCAGGAAGAAGAATCTTTGTTGCCTGTCCATTGGCTGCCTTTTCAAATGCCTCAAGGCTCTTGATCTTAAGTACTGCTTCATCAGCACCGGCTTCTTTTAGCATACGGATACCATCTGCATTAGCCTGCTGTACTTTCAGGATAGCTTCTGCTTCACCTTCTGCTTCACGAATCATCTTTTCTTTCTGAGCTTCTGCATGAAGAATTGCTGACTGTTTATCAGCTTCTGCACATAAAATAGTAGATTCCTTCTGACCTTCTGCAACAAGAATACTTGCTCTCTTTTCACGTTCTGCTTTCATCTGTTTCTCCATAGCATTCTGGATTTCGGCAGGAGGAAGAATATTCTTTAACTCTACACGGTTTACTTTGATACCCCAGGGATCTGTTGCAATATCCAGGGATGTACGCATCTTGGTATTGATGGTCTCACGGGATGTCAGGGTTTGATCCAGCTCCAAATCACCAATGATATTACGAAGGGTGGTTGCTGTCAGGTTCTCAATGGCCATCATAGGGTTTTCTACCCCATATGCAAACAATCTAGGATCTGTAATCTGATAGAAAATGACAGTATCAATTCTCATGGTTACGTTATCTTTGGTGATAACGGGCTGAGGTGGAAAATCAGCAACCTGTTCCTTTAAGTTGACTCTTCTGGCTATCCTATCCAAAAAGGGTACCTTTACATGAAGACCAACTGACCAGGTTCCCTGGTAAGCACCTAATCTCTCCACTACACAAGCTTGCGCCTGCGGTACGATCTTAATACAGGAAACCAGTATTAATAGCACTAACACAATTAATCCAATAATTAAATAATCCATAACCAAAATCCTCTCTTTCTTTCTGTATTATATTTTTTAACTCTTTATAATTAATTTACTGCCTTATTTTGGTTCTACAATCAGCTTTACACCATTGATTGCACAAATGATAATCACTGTTCCTACGGGAATGGTCACACCATCCTCTTTACTTCTGGCTGTCCATTCCTGACCGCCCACAGATACCTGACCAATTCCTTCTATGTTACTGATTTCGCTCACAACAATTGCCTGTCTGCCAATCAAACTCTCTACATTCGTTCTAATTCGATCATTATTGAAATACTTTACAGCAACAGGACGGGTAAAAAATAATAATACAATTGATACAACCAGGAATAATACCACCTGTACACCTGTAGGTGCTTGTAAAGCGGCTGCCAGCGCTGCTACCAGTGAACCTGCAGCAAACCATATGGTAGTAAGTCCCATTGTCAACAGCTCAATGACGATACATACAATTAATAAAATAAGCCATACGAACAACATATTTAATGATAACATGTTTATCCCCCTTTCTTCTGCCATATCTATACATATTTTACTACACTAAAGTATTTGGGGCAACACCTTTATTTGCACGTTCTCGTAAACTATCATTCCATTATATGCACGAAAGGGACAGGTTATGGCACCCGTCCCTTTCTTTATTAATTATTAGAAGAATACGTGATTTCCGATTACAAGACCTTCTCTGGTGCCGTTATTACGTCTAAAGTGTGTAACATCTCCCACATTAGATACCCCGGAAATTGCTTCATTCGCTGCATCAATACAGCTCTGCTTGATTTTACCCGATTCTAATACTCTATTTACTTTACCACTCTGTGCAGGGGTGAACTGTCCCGATGCATAAATGACACCATGAATGGTATCAGGGTAAGCAGCACTCCTTACGCGGTTCATAACCACTGCTCCGACTGCCACCTGTCCTTCATAGGATTCTCCACCTGCTTCACACTGAATCAATGCAGCCAGCAACATGGTCGTATCTGTGTCTGTGGTATATTCTCCATAATTTACATGACGTTTGGCTTCAGCCTCAGCTACCTCACGTTCCTTTATGGCTTCCATGGTTTCTCCAGCATCAATTTTGAACTCGATAGAGATGTAATCTGTGGAAACATATCCATCTTCTCCTTCATAATCAATACAAGCCCATTTATCTTCGCCTATGGAGATGACCTCCACTTCATCCCCCTTAGGAAGTACACCGTAAACTCCTGCTTCCGTATTGGGTTCTTTTCTAACTTTTAAGCCATCATCAATGTGCGCTACTGTTACACCCACACTGGATGCCAGTTCTTCTGCTTCTTCACTGAACAAAAGATACTCATCACTTGCCCAGCCAACTAGATCTCCAGACTGTATTTTTGTCCAGCCGTCTTTTCTCTCTAAAATAGTTCCGCCACAATCCTTATACAGCTTTCCTGCTTTTTCAGCATCTGCCTTCGGTTCCTTGCGAACATTCAATGCGTTGGTTACATTAGCCATAACAAGCTTGGATTCTGCTTTCTTTGATTCAGCATTCAAATCAATATTCCAAGCTGCAGCTGTTGCGTTCAAAACTTCTGAGGTATTGGTTGCACCAGGATCCAAGATTGCTGATACACCTCCGTTAAAATCAATCAGGTGATTCTTTCCGCTATCAGCTTCCGCAACCATACTTGCATTCATTCCTATCGCAAGTGCCATGCACATGCCAACGAGAGAAACAAGCAGCCTTCTGCTTTTTGCCATTTTGTTTTACCTCCATTTGTATCATGCAACATTAATCCAATGCTCATTTGTATTGGAGTTACCAGTATTTCATTACATTATATACTGATTTGCTACATTTATTACAAATTTGTTAAATTTGTTTCGGAAGTAATCATATCAAAGGATTTCTTTTTTGTCAAGTTTTGTACATTTACAGGTTCCTAGACTTATCTATACACGCTTCCATGGCATCCATTACTGCTGCGCGGAGTCCCATTTCTTCCAGTACCTTCACTGCTTCAATGGTGGTACCGCCGGGAGAGCATACCATGTCTTTTAATTCTCCGGGATGCTTTCCGGTCTCCAAAACCATTTTGGCACTTCCCAATACAGCCTGAGCTGCCATCTGATAAGCCTGCTTTCTGGGCATGCCGCTTAAAACTGCTTCGTCTGCCATGGCTTCTATAAACATAAATACATATGCTGGGGAGCTACCACTGACGCCAACAACCACATCCATCATTTTTTCGGGCACTTCATTCACCGTACCAAAGGAGGATAATAATTTTTTCACATGTTCCATTTCCCCATCTGAAACCAGTTCACCCTGAACCACAGCGGTACAACCTTCTAATACCATGGCAGGTGTATTGGGCATACAGCGTATGAGTTTGATTTTTCTTTCAAACAACCCTTCTATATACTCCATGGTTTTGCCGGCAGCAATACTGATTACCACTGTGTTCTCTCTTACCTTATCCTTGATTTGAGCAATCACTTCCGGGAAATAGACAGGTTTGACTGCCAGAAAAAGGAGATCAGCATTCTCCGCTACGGTAGCATTGTCCGCTGTTCTAATTCCATACTCTTTCTCGCATCTTTCCATGGTTTCCTTGGTTCTGGCAGCGCCCAAAATATCATTAGATAACACCAGTTTTTTTTGCAACATTCCACTAATCATGGCGGTTGCCATGTTTCCTAATCCAATAAATCCTATGACCATAAAGTAACCTCCTGTTTAAATCGTAATTTAACTTCTTTGTCTATGTGCTTCATAAATCAAGAGAGCGGTTGCAATTGCAGCGTTCAGAGATTCTACCTGTCCTTCCATCGGAATTTTAATATAGTAATCAGCTAAATCCGCTGTCTCTTTCCGCAAACCATTTCCCTCATTTCCTATTAAAAAGGCTGTCCCTTTGACAAAAGAAAAACTGCTGTCATACAGCTGACCATTTAAGTGAGCGGCATAGGTTTGGATTCCGCTTTCTTTCATTTTCAGGATGACATCCTGCAGTGTTTCTACATATATAAAAGGCATTCTATAAATGGAACCCATGGTAGAACGAATCGTCTTGGGACTAAAAATATCCACTGTATTTCTGGTTGCGATGATTCCATCTACACCGGCGCCCTCTGCTGTTCTGAGTATGGTTCCCAGATTCCCCGGATCCTGTAAATCCTCTAATAATAGAAAGAGTCCGTTTGGTTTGGATAAAATCTGTTCTAAGAAATACTCGGGCTGGTTAAGTACAATCAAAGCTCCCTGGGGGGTCTGGGTATCTGCTGCCTTTTTCATAACTTCCTCACTGACTACTTCATACCCGGCTTTGCTAATCTTGTCCCATACAGCTTGGTCCGGCTCGGTCTGCACATTCCGGATTCTCTTTTCCAGATCTTCTGTCAGATAAATATCCCGAATCAGCTCCATGGGTGCTTCCTTCAGCATCTTAATGCCCTCAGCCACAAAGACTCCATCCTTACGTCTTTCCCTGGCCTTGGTCTGCCACTGCACCAACTGCTTTATTTTTGGATTCCCTGTACTGGTTATCATAGTTTTCTCCTCATAGTATCAGTATAGATACAACACATCTCATGTACCATACTGGTGCATGGTCATGTAAATAGAATCTATAAAGCTTACTGTTATATTCCCATAATTATAATGGTCCGTTAGCCCTATTTGCTGTTTTCTCCTATAGGGCTACTGTTTTGATGTGTTTTTTCCGGAATTCTTATAATTCGTTAGCCCTATTGACTGTTTTCTCCTATAGGGCTACTGTTTTGATGTGTTTTTTCCGGAATTCTTATAATTTGTTAGACCTATTTGCTGTTTTCTCCTATAGGGCTACTGTTTTGATTTGCTTTTCTGTGAAATTCTTATAATTCGTTAGCCCTATTTACTGTTTTTTCCTATAGGGCTACTGTTGACTCCACCTTCGCAGTTCCACCTCACCCTAATCACTCTGAATACAACTTTTAATCTCCACCAGGCTCGTAGTCTCAGTATAGACATGGTAAGTTTCAGAACCTGCCGGAGATTCAATTGATTCACACGAAAAGGCTTTGCTAAGGACGTCAGTACTTGATTGTTGTGTGCCGAAGGTGCACAAGAATCTTAGTACCGCTACGTTCTTAGTTAAGCGAGAGCGCGCCTGTCGTGTAATCAATTGAATCTCCGGCAGGTTCGTCATGTAAATATCTATACCCCCAAGTATATCTCAAAAAAAAACTCCTCGCAACTTGAATGTTGGAGGAGCCTTTTTTATTTATTTGGATAACAATTTACTGATGTCAAAAACGTATTCAGGGATGCTCTTGGTCATAGCCAATGCTTCCTCGATATCAAAGTCTACGAACTCGCCGTGCTTGTATCCTACTACTCTCTTTGTCTTTCCTGCAATGAGAAGGTCTACTGCATAAGCACCCATAATGGAGGCATAATAACGATCCTTACAGGAAGGACTTCCGCCACGTTGCATATGACCCAAAATAGTGGCACGTGTCTCAATACCGGTAGCTGCTTCTATTCTCTTGGTCATGGAATTGGAATGACCGATTCCTTCTGCATTGATAATGATATGGTGCTTCTTGCCAATCTTACGTTTTTCGATAATATTATTGATGATCGCCTGCTCATCATAATCATATTTCTCAGGGAGCAGAATGTCCTCAGCGCCATTGGCAATACCACACCAGAGCGCAATGTAGCCTGCATTACGTCCCATTACTTCAATGACGCTGCAACGCTCATGAGAAGATGAGGTATCCCTTACCTTATCAATTGCTTCCATGGCTGTATTTACAGCAGTATCAAAGCCGATGGTATAATCTGTACAGGCAATATCCAAGTCGATTGTACCGGGTAGACCAATGGCATTAATGCCCAGTCTTGCCAGTGCCTGTGCACCACGATAAGAGCCATCTCCACCGATGACCACAAGACCGTCAATTCCATGCTTTTTACATATATCTGCACCACTCTGCTGTACTTCTGGGTTCTGAAACTCAGGGCATCTGGCTGTACCTAAAATAGTACCACCACGCTGAATAATGTCAGATACATTCTTGCTTTCCATATCTATAATTTCTTCATTTATAAGGCCCATAAAGCCTCTTTCAATCCCTTTTACCTTTAATCCTCTGCCAATAGCAGTACGTACCACTGCACGAATTGCGGCATTCATACCCGGTGCATCTCCACCACTGGTAAGCACAGCTAATGTCTTCACTTGTTCTGCCATTACCATTTCCTCCTAACCGATTTCTTATATTCTATCTCTTTTTATCGTTATTTTCAATCATTTTATGACATTTTTTTCACAAGATGCTCCGATAGTAGTACATCATATCCATTACTGCTGCACAATTCTCACATTCTCGACTCCAAAAATATTCCCCAAGCTGGAAACCAGCTGTTCATCAGCCTTTACACTGCGGTTTTTGGACAGTTCCTTCATTGCCTTTGGATTTTGAATGTAGATTACCACTCCATCATTACCTTCTGATTCCGCAATGGCAGAATAAAGCTTTTGCTCCGCAGCCTGATATTCCTCTAAGGTATCAAACTTAATCCAGATTTTTTTTGTGAGCTGTTCAAAGGGTAGGATTTTCTCACAAATCACTTTTCCATCCTTATCTTCTTCTATGGAAGCTCTGCCCCGAATAAACACTATGGCATCCTCAGTGAGGAAGGAAGCATTTTTCTCATAATCCTTGGGAAATACCACAACCTCCACTGTTCCTACCAGATCTTCAATGGTAAGGAAAGCCATTACCTTATCATTTTTGGTATACTTTATGGTCTTTTCAGCCACAATACCACCAATGATTACGCTTTCTCCATCCCTGATTCTGGTGGCTCCAGTTTCCTCATCCAGTGCAAAATCCGCTGTGGTGGAGGAAATCTTTCTTCTCCAGATTCCCTCATAAGCTTCTAGCGGATGACCGCTGACATAGATTCCAAGTACTTCTTTCTCAAATGCCAGAATCATTTCCTTGGAATACTCGCCTACTGGTGGCAGCTGTACGTCAAAGTTCTCCTTCTCTTCCTCTGTCACAATATCAAAAAGGGACATCTGTCCGGCCATGTTATTTTTCTTATCCCTCTGCACATGATCCAGTATCTGTATGTAAACGCTCATAAACTGTTTTCTGGTACCGCCTAAACTGTCCAGGGCACCTGCTTTGATAAAGTTTTCAATGGCGCGTTTATTCATATCCTTATCTGCCATACGGGTAATGAAATCTTTTAAATTGGTAAAAGGACCTCTTTCCTTTCTTTCGTCACAAACAGCTTGAATCACAGGCCATCCTACACCCTTTATTGCAGTCAGTGCATAACGAATACTGCTGTCTTCTACGGAAAATCCGCTGTCTCCCTGATTGATATCAGGGGGAAGAATCTTGATGCCCATATTACGGCATACTAATATATATTCTGCCACTTTTTTGGAATTATCAATCACAGAGGTCAAAAGTGCAGCCATAAATTCTACTGGATAATAATATTTGAGGTAAGCGGTCTGATAAGAGACCACTGCATAGCAGGCTGCATGAGACTTATTGAAGGCATACTTGGCAAAGTCCATCATGGTTTCATAAATACCACTGGCTGTTTTTTCATCAATGCCTATGGAAACACAACCAGGAACGTTTTCCTCTTTATTTCCATATATAAAGTTTGCCCGTTCCTTTTCCATAATATGCTGCTTTTTCTTACTCATGGCACGCCTGACCAAATCACTTCGTCCAAGAGTATATCCGCCCAGATCACGTACAATCTGCATAACCTGTTCCTGATACACAATACATCCATAGGTAGGAGCTAGAATCGGCTCTAATTGCGGGCAGGCATAGGTAATATCTGCACTATTGTTTTTTCCTTTGATGTATTTGGGAATAAAGTCCATTGGTCCCGGCCGGTACAGGGAAATGCCGGCTATGATATCTTCTAATCTCTGGGGATGTAGCTCCTTCATAAAGCTTTTCATCCCTGCACTCTCTAACTGGAACACACCATCTGTTCGGCCTGTTCCCACTGAGTCCATGACCTGTATATCCTCATAATCAATAGAGTCTACATCAATCTGTTTGCCCGTATCCTTCTCAATCAACTCCAACGCTCCCTGAATCACGGTAAGGGTACGAAGACCTAAAAAGTCCATTTTTAAAAGACCCAGTTCTTCCAAGGTAGTCATGGTAAACTGTGTGGTAACAGAACCGTCGGATCCTCTGGAGAGAGGCACAAATTCCTCTGCTGCCTTCTGACAGATCACCACTCCTGCTGCATGCATGGAGGTATGGCGAGGCAGTCCTTCCAGTCTCTTGCACATATCTATGAGATGATGGACCTGTTCATCTGCCTGATACAGATTTCGAAATTCCGAATTGATTTCCAGTGCCCTGTCTATGGTGATGTTCAGTTCATTGGGAATCATCTTGGCGATGGAATCCACGAAAGAATAAGGAAGATCCATGACACGTCCTACATCCCTGATGACACCCTTGGCCGCCAGTGTACCGAAAGTGACAATCTGGACCACCTTATCTGCTCCATATTTTTTGCCTACATAATCTATTACTTCCTGTCGTCTTTGATAACAGAAGTCCACGTCAATATCAGGCATGGATACACGTTCCGGATTCAGGAAACGTTCAAACAATAAGTTATGCTTAATCGGGTCTATGTTGGTAATCTTTAAGCAGTATGATACAATACTACCTGCTGCAGATCCACGTCCCGGCCCAACTGGAATACCATTTTCCTTGGCATAGTTGATAAAATCCCATACAATCAGGAAATAATCCACATATCCCATGGTACGGATGACATCCAGCTCAAAGGTAAGCCTTTCTTCTAATGTCTGACCGGTGGCACCGGCCTGAGAGTGGATATCACCGTATCTCTCTGCCAGACCATCCCAGCAGAGTTTATTGAGATAACTTATGGAATCATACCCTTCCGGTACATCAAATTTTGGTAGTTTTGTCACACCAAACTCTATTTCCACATGACAACGGTCTGCGATGGCCTGGGTGTTTTCCACTGCTTCCCAGGCATAGGGAAACAAACCCTTCATTTCTTCTTCGCTCTTCACGTAATACTGACCGCCCTCATAACGCATACGGTCTTCATCTGCCAGCTTTTTACCGGTCTGCAGGCAAAGCAAAATATCATGGGAATCCACATCATCCTGATAGGTATAATGGACGTCATTGGTAACCACCAATGGAATATCCAGCTTACGGCTCATTTTCAACAATTCGGTATTCACGATCTTCTGCTCCGGAATACCATGATCCTGCATTTCCAGAAAAAAGTTCCCTTTTCCAAAACACTTTTCGTACTTCAGGGCAGTCTTTTCTGCTTCCTCAATCATTCCTTTTGTAATATTACGCTGCACTTCTCCTGCCAGACAGGCTGAGAGTGCAATGATACCTTCATGAAACTGGTTTAAGATATCCATATCCACTCTGGGTTTATAGTAATAGCCTTCTGTAAAGCCACGGCTCACAATTTTCATCAGATTGGCATATCCGGTATTGTTCTCCGCTAGCAGAACCAGGTGGTAATATCTGTCTTCCCCACCTATCAGTTCTTTGTCTAATCGAGAATTGGGCGCCACATACACTTCACACCCTAAAATAGGCTTAATGCCCGCTTCTCTGGCAGCCCGGTAGAAGTCAATAACACCATACATGACACCATGATCTGTTATGGCTGCACTGTCCATCCCCAGTTCCTTCACACGCTTCACATATTCTTTTATTTTGTTTGATCCATCCAGCAGGGAATACTCCGTGTGGACATGCAAATGTGTAAATGCCATTTTATCTTCCTTCTTTCCTAAGTGAAAACTATTTCAGTCTGTCGGCCATGGTATAGAACTGATAGTAAACGCCTTGTTTCTGCATGAGTTCTTGGTGATTTCCTTCCTCTGTAATGCCCTCATCTGTAAGCACTAAAATACGATCAGCGTTTTTGACGCTGGAAAGCCTGTGGGCTATGGTAATGGTAGTTCTTCCCTTCGATAATCTTGCAATGGACTGAGCTACCGCAAATTCACTCTCATTGTCAAGTGCAGAGGTTGCCTCGTCCAAGATCATAATGGGAGGGTTTTTAAGGAATACCCTTGCTATGCTGATTCTCTGTTTCTGTCCGCCGGACAGCTTAACTCCTCTTTCTCCCACATAGGTATCATAACCATCCTTCAGCTCCATGATAAACTCATGAGCACCGGCTTTCCTCGCTGCTTCTTTGATTTCCTCCAAGGAAGCAGCCGGTGCACCATACCGGATATTTTCCAGTACTGTCCCGGAAAACAGATAAACATCCTGCTGCACAATACCGATGTTCTGCCTTAAGCTTTTTAACTTAATATGGCGGATATCCTCTCCATCTATCAGAATCTTACCATCTGTGACATCGTAAAAACGAGGAATCAGGTTGCAGAGGGTGGTCTTGCCTCCCCCGGAGGGACCTACAATAGCAAGCTTTTCTCCTGCATGTATAATAATATTGAGATCTCTGAATACCTTGTTGTGATCGTCAGGATATTGAAAAGCCACTCTATCAAAGGTGATTTCACCTTCCGTCTTCTTCATATCCACAGCACCCGGCTCATCAAAGATCTCAATGTCTGTATCTATAATCTGTAAAAATCGCTCTATACCGGTGAGACCTCTTTGGAACTGCTCTGCAAATTCAATGATTCTTCTAATCGTTGCAATCAAGGTGGAAACATACATAATATAGGCCACCAGATCACCGGGGGTAATCTGTCCCTTAATCATAAAAATGCCTCCGCCCAATATCACGATCAGGTACATCAATCCATCAAATGCTCTGGTGGAGGTCTGAAATGTAGCCATGTATCGATAGGCTTCTTTTTTAATATCTAAAAACTTCTGATTGCCCTTTTCAAATTTGGCTACTTCCACCTCTTCATTGGCAAAAGCCTTCACTACCTTCTGACCTAAGAGGCTGTCTTCTATGGTAGCATTCAACTCCCCGATCTGCACACGCTGGTCAGCAAATGCCTTTCTGGTTCTCCTGTTCAGCTTAATGCACACAAAAGCCATAATGGGAACAATGATAAAGATCATCAGTGTTAAGGGTACATTTACCGTGGCTAGTATGATGAATGCTACTACCGCCTTAATACCCGCAATAAAGAGCTCTTCTGGACAATGATGGGCAAACTCCGTTACATCAAACAGGTCATTGGTAATACGACCCATAATCTGTCCCACTTTTGTGTTGTTATAATAACTATCTGACAGCCTCTGTAAGTGCCCATAGGCATCTCTTCTCATATCTGTCTCTATTTTGGCTCCCATCACATGTCCCATGTCTGCCATATAAAAATTGGCCATACAGTCTATGATTCGCAAAACCAGATATAAAAGAGCCATTTTGCCAATGGTTGTGATTGAAAGAGAAGCTAAGTCCTTAATTCCGGCATTGGTTATGTTTCTAATAATCATGGGCAGTACCAGCTCACAAATGGTAGTCAGTGAGGCGCAGAAAAGATCTGTCATTAAAACTGCTTTATGTTTTCTATAATACGGAAGAAATCTTCCAAGTAAATCTTTGGTTTTATATTCCTTGTTGTCCACTGTAAATAAGTCTCCTTACATCAACGTTTCTCTTCTAGAATATCATTCTTTTTCTTCACCGTCAAATTAATCCACATGGTGTTTATTCCCTTTTTGACTGGCTTATCCTTGGATTTTGCATATTTTTCATACAAAAAAGATATGGCAGTAGAAGAGGCTTTCCTTCTCCACCATATCCTTTTTCATGTATCTATTTTAAGAATCATTTACAAATACTTCTTTAGCACATCCACCTTGTCCAACTTTTCCCATGGAAGATCTATGTCATTTCTGCCAAAATGTCCATACGCTGCTGTCTGTTTGTAGATGGGTCGACGAAGATCTAACATTTTAATGATTCCTGCCGGACGAAGATCATAGTTTTCACGTACAATCTTAACAAGCTGGTTTTCTGAAATCTTGCCGGTTCCAAAGGTATCTATACCGATAGAGGTTGGCTGTGCTACACCAATAGCATAGGAAAGCTGAATTTCACATTTATCTGCCAGACCTGCTGCAACAATATTTTTTGCAACGTAACGGGCTGCATACGCTGCAGAACGATCCACTTTGGTACAGTCTTTTCCGGAGAAGGCTCCACCACCGTGACGGGCATATCCACCATAGGTATCTACAATGATTTTACGTCCGGTAAGTCCTGCATCTCCGTGAGGGCCGCCGATTACAAAACGGCCGGTAGGATTGATAAAGTACTTGGTATCCTCATCCAAGAACTCCTTGGGAAGAATCGGATCAAATACATATTTCTTGATATCTGCATGTATCTGTTCTTGAGTTACATCAGGATCATGCTGGGTAGAAAGGACAACTGCTTCTAAGCGTACAGGCTTTCCATTTTCATCATACTGAACAGATACCTGGCTTTTTCCATCGGGTCTTAAATAAGAAAGAGTGCCTTCTCTACGAACTTTGGTAAGCTGCTTGGTAAGCTTGTGCGCCAGTGAAATGGGGTAAGGCATATAATCCTCAGTTTCATTTGTGGCATAACCAAACATCATACCCTGATCGCCTGCACCGATGGCTTCTAACTGCTCATCAGTCATTTTACTTTCTTTTGCTTCTAAGGCCTTATCAACACCCATTGCAATATCTGCAGACTGCTCGTCAATGGCAACCAGCACTGCACAGGTATTTCCGTCAAATCCATACTCGGATCTGTCATAACCAATATCTTTTACTGTTTCACGAACAATTTTTTGAATATCCACATATGCGTTTGTGGTAATCTCTCCGGTTACCAGTACAAATCCAGTACAGGTTGCTGTCTCACAAGCCACACGGCTCATGGGATCCTTTTCCATCAATGCGTCCAAAATCGCATCAGAAATGGCATCACACATTTTGTCAGGATGTCCTTCTGTTACAGATTCTGAAGTAAATAATCTCTTTTCGTCTTTCATTTCTCCTCCATTCTGCTGTTTATCAGCTTCTGAAATCAATGCGTTACTATTGTAATTGTAACCACTAAAAAAGTCCGCTAAACGAAAGCGGACTCGATACCTTTGATAATCAAATCCTCTTATTGTTCGACCTGTCAGAAACAGGATTGGCTCGCTCAGGTAGGCACCTTCCATAAACGGGGTTGCCGTGGCTTCATAGATCCTTAGTATCTCCACCACTCTGAATAAGAGAAATCTTCTGCATAAAGCAGAATCACAATATGGAATTTTATTACCTAGCAACACATTACTATTAAGGTGCTGCTTTGTCAACTGCTTTTCAGCTTAAATTTTTGTAAATCTCTGTCAGAATTTATTCTTTTAATTTGTGCGCCGAGAGACTGTAATTTCAGATGGAAATCCTCATAACCTCTCTCAATGTATTGAATTTCCTCAACTACAGAGAATCCTTCTGCTGACAGGGCTGCTAAAACAAGAGCTGCGCCCGCCCGAAGATCCGGTGCTGTAATACTTGCCCCTGTGTATTTGGGTACACCGTCTACAATGGCTGTGTTACTCTCCACTTTGATATTGGCTCCCATACGGGTAAGCTCGTCCACATATTTAAAACGATTTTCAAAGATGCTTTCTGTGATAATACTGGTTCCCTGAGACAAAGCCAGAGTAACTGTAATCTGTGGCTGCATATCGGTAGGGAATCCAGGATAAGGAAGTGTCTTAACCTGGGTATGGTTCAAAGGCTTTGCTGCTACAACCCTGATTGCATCATCAGATTCTTCTATCTCACATCCGATTTCCAGAAGCTTGGCTGTAATGGATTCCAAGTGCTTTGGAATTACATTTTTTACTGTGATATCGCCCTTGGTGATTGCTGCTGCAAACATAAAGGTACCTGCTTCGATCTGATCTGGAATGATACAATAATCTGTGCCATGAAGCTTTGGAACACCCTTAATACGAATCACATCTGTTCCGGCTCCCTTGACATTGGCACCCATGCTGTTTAAGAAGTTGGCTAAATCTACAACATGAGGCTCCTTAGCTGCATTCTCAATTGTGGTCTGACCCTCTGCCATAGCTGCCGCCATCATAATATTTATGGTTGCTCCAACAGAAACCATATCCATATAGATATGACTGCCGTGAAGTTGCTCTGCTCGGGCTTTAATCAAGCCATATTCAATCACTATATCTGCACCTAAAGCTCTAAATCCCTTCAAATGCTGGTCAATTGCTCTGCATCCGATATCACAACCACCGGGAAGGGCTACTTCCGCATTTTTATATTTTGCCAGTAATGCACCTAAGAAATAATAGGATGCACGAATTTTACGAATATTTTCTCCATCCACCACTAAATCATGAATCTGGGATGCGTTGATTGTAACTCTGTGTCTGCCATCTCTCTTTACCATAACACCTATACTCTTCATGGCGTCAAGCTGAACATTTGTATCTCTAACATCAGGTAAATTATCTATGTGTACCGTTTCGTCGGTCATTAAGGAAGCAGCCATTATAGGAAGTGCTGCATTTTTTGCTCCGCCTATTTCTACTTCACCGACTAATGGATTCCCGCCCTTAATTGCGTATTGTTCCATCTTCCTACCTCAAATCCATGCACAAAGTCCTTGCATCCTAATAAATTCATTATTCTTATCATTATATATCCTGCAGTATCTTTTGTAAACACGAATACCCCTTGAGTTTCCGCAGTTTTATCCACAACTGCGGATTTTATCAGCTTTACAATAAACAACTTTCAAAAAATGCCCAAAATATAAGGAATCCAGACTCTTTGTTTGGTATAATTAAAGTGACGAAACAAAAACCAACTAAAC
>DATERV010000179.1:0-11654 GCA_035271185.1 Lachnospiraceae bacterium
GATATTATACACAAGTTTTGAAATAATATGAAAATATAATAGAATATGAAAATATGAATTATTTATCACATGTACTTTTATGCGCAAGAATACTTGCCAGCATGTCTCCCAAAGCCACCAGGTCAGCAGCGAGAACAGCTAGTTCTTCATCAGTAAGAATTTCAGACAGCTGGCAAGCTATGGAGGATAAGGTAATCAGATTACAGCAGTTATTCATAATGGATGTGGACCTTAACTTTATTGTTGCTATATCTTATGTTAAAATAGGAGTAGATTGAATGAAATGAGAGGTAAAAATAGTAAAGAATATGATTCATAAAGTAGTAAAAAAGAAATGGACAGTAGGAGTTGGGAGTGCAATATTGACTTTGATGTTACTCATATGTTGTATGTTGTTTTTTTACAGTAGGAAAAAGAGTATTTCAACGGTATTGGTGCAAACACCTTTCTACACTGGTCAGGGAATTGTTTATGAGTGTGATGGAAATGAAGTGTATATCGTAACTGCTGCGCACATTTTGGATGGGTTGGAAGAAAAAGATTCCTGTATTGTTTTTATATCCCAGGAATACCAGATGGAGGCGGAAGCACGATATATTTCAGAAACGGCGGATGTAGCATTTCTTGTGATTAATCTGCACCAGAATGTGAATGATAGCACAGACACTATGCAATTAAAGGCCGTAAAAATGGATAGAGCACATTTTGATAATTTGAAGGAAGAAAGCCCTGTTTATGCATATAGTTATAATGGTCTTGATAGGACCAAAATAGCGGGAAGTCTGGTTTCCCCCTGGATTTATCTGGAAGATTTCAACCTGGATATGATGTTAGCCAAGCTTCCCTCCATACAAGGCATGTCGGGGTGTGGGGTTTATGATGACGAGGGATTTTTTGTGGGCATTATTTGTGGCAGTAATAAAGAGGAAGCGGCCATATTGCCATTTTCTATTATCGAATCCGAATGGATCATGGTTAAAGATTAAATCAAAATAAAATAATATTCGGATTTCTTGACATTCCTTGGAAATTGATTCAAAATATGATATTGAAGTTCATTTAATAATATAGAAGGAAGGCTTAACATGACAAAAATAGATATTTTCTCAGGCTTTTTAGGAGCAGGAAAAACAACCCTGATTAAAAAGCTTTTAAAAGAAGTTCTGTCAGATACCAAGGTGGTTCTCATTGAAAATGAATTTGGTGAAATTGGCATTGATGGAGGATTTTTAGAGGAGTCAGGCATTGAAATCAAGGAAATGAATTCCGGATGTATCTGCTGCTCTCTGGTGGGGGATTTTGGTACTTCTTTACGTGAAGTAATCAATACCTATGCACCTGAAAGAATCTTGATTGAACCCTCTGGTGTCGGCAAATTATCAGATGTAATCAAAGCTGTTGAAAATGTGGCAGCGGACATCTTGGTGGAAGTAAATAGTGCAGTTGCTGTAGTGGATGCTTCCAAGTGTAAAATGTATATCAAGAATTTTGGCGAATTTTTCTGTAACCAGATTGCTTATGCAGATACTATTATACTGAGCCGTACTGCCAACATGAGTCAGGACAAGCTTAAACTATGTGTGGATATGATTCGAGAATACAATAAAGAAGCAACCATCATTACCACTCCATGGGAGGAGCTTATGGGTGCAGATATCTTAAAGACAATAGAGGGTGCAGACAAGCTGGAACATATGATGGAAGAACTGCTGGAAGAAGAACACCATCATCATCACGATCATGAAGAAGACGATGAGGAGGAAGAGTGCAGTTGTGAACACCACCATCATCACGATCATGAAGAAGACGATGAGGAGGAAGAGTGCAGTTGTGGACACCACCATCATCACGATCATGAAGAACATGATGAGAATTGCACTTGTGGATGCCATGATCACGAGCATGATCATCATGCTGATGAAGTGTTTACAAGCTGGGGAAAAGAGACACCTATTGTATATACCAAAGAGGATATTGAGCGTATACTAACTGCTCTGGACGATGGCTCTTATGGAATGATTTTACGTGCAAAAGGCATGGTTCCTTTAAAAGACGGTACCTGGATTTATTTCGACTATGTACCGGAGGAGAAGGATATCAGAATCGGAAAGCCACAAGTAACAGGCAAGCTCTGTGTCATTGGCTCGAAGCTGGCTGAAGATAAACTGGAAACTTTGTTTTTTAAGTGATGGAAAGGGCTAAAATGAAAGCAGTTTACGTAATTAATGGGTTTTTGGATAGTGGAAAAACTGAATTTATTACCTATACCCTGGCACAACCCTATTTTCAGCTAAAGGGAACCACACTCATTCTACTTTGTGAGGAAGGGGAAGTGGAGTATGATCCTTCCCTTCTGAAGAAGAACAGAGCAGTGCTGGAAAAGATAGATGGGGAAGAGAATTTTAATCTGGATCATCTGGCGGAACTGGAAAAAAAGTATAAACCGGAACGAATTATTATTGAGTATAACGGCATGTGGAATTTTAAAAATATGAAGCTTCCACGTAACTGGAGAGTAGAGCAGCAGATTACCACAATAGATGGCTCCACCTTCCCTATGTACTATACCAATATGCGTTCTCTTTTAGCAGAAATGATACGAAATTCTGAGATGATCCTTTTTAACCGTTGTGATGGTGTAAAGGATCTGAATAGCTATAAGCGAAATATGAAGGCGGTAAATCCGAAAGCAGATGTCATTTTCGAAGACTCTAGTGGTGAGATCACACAGATTCTAGAGGATGACTTACCCTATGATTTGCAGAAGGATACGCTTGTGCTGGATGATTATGGGTATGGTATCTGGTATCTGGATAGTATGGACAATCCGGAGAGATATGAAAACAAGAACCTGGAGTTTTTAGCCATGGTACTAAAACCGGATGATTTTCCCAAGGGATATTTTGTGCCAGGCCGTATGGCGATGACCTGTTGTGCAGACGACATGGCATTTTTGGGTTATGCTTGTGAATATTCACAAACTGAATCCTTACAACCCAAAGAATGGGTAAAAGTAAAGGCAGTGTTTAGTAAAGAGTATTTTGAAGATTATCAGGGAGAGGGACCTGTATTACATGCGATCAGTGTAGAAAAAACAAAAGCTCCTAAGAATGAAGTAATCAGTTTTAATTAATGGAGGTTTTATGGGTACAATTTTGCTTACTTTAGAAGGAACGGGCTTTGCATGGTTAATGACTTCACTTGGAGCAGCAATCGTTTTTTTAATCCGAAAAGAAATGAAAGAATCCTTCAACAAGATATTTTTAGGGTTTGCAGCAGGTGTTATGATTGCAGCCAGTGTGTGGTCATTGCTCATACCTGCCATTGAGCAGGCAGAAGTAAATGGTGACATCGGATGGATTCCTGCTTCCGGAGGGTTTATTTTAGGAGCTATCTTCTTATTGCTCATGGACAAACTGATTCCTCATCTTCATATAGGGGAAAAGGCGCCGGAAGGTCCTCGGTCATCCTGGCAGAAAACCACACTGATGGTATTTGCTGTTACACTTCATAATATTCCAGAGGGAATGGCAATGGGACTAGCCTTTGCTAATGCAAGTCTAAACGGCGGTACTGCTACGGACTATGCGGCAGCTTTTGCATTAGCCCTGGGTATAGGAATACAAAATTTTCCGGAAGGAGCAGCTATTGCCCTTCCCTTAAAGAAAGAAGGGACATCTTCCTTTAAGGCATTTCTATGTGGATCTCTGTCCGGAATTGTGGAACCTATTGCCGGTGTGATTACGGTATTGCTTGCCCAGGTGTTATTGCCGTATATGCCCTGGTTATTATCATTTGCAGCAGGAGCTATGATTTATGTAGTGGTAGAAGAACTGATTCCGGAAGCACATTTGGGTGAACATTCACACATAGGCACGCTTGGTGTAATGGCAGGGTTTCTAATAATGATGATTTTAGATGTAGCATTGGGGTAAAAAATGGCTATTCATTCAGATAAAGAGGAATTGCAGATTAGAAAAAGATTACTTGACCTTGCAGAGAAGTCTTTTAGGCAGAATGTATTTTGCTTTACTGATTTTTTAGGTCTTGCAGAGCAGGATATCTATTATAGGATGGAAAAAGAGCTGTTGTTTTCCCATCCTGCTTTTTTTGGAGGGGATAATCAGGCAGAGAGAAAAATGATCCGCTTTGGTTCACCCGAAGAAAGGGGCTATGATGAAGCCTATCCCATTACCTGTATTCATGTGTTACCATTACTAAAAAAGTTTTCAGATGACTTTAGTCATAGGGATTTCTTAGGTGCAATGATGAATCTTGGAATGGAGAGGGACTGTATTGGAGATATCCGTATTGGAAACAGAGAAGGGTATCTTTATTGTATTTCCTCTATGGCTGAATTTGTCTGTGAGAATCTGATGCAGATCAAACATACTCATGTAAGGTGTGAAATTGTTGATCAGATTGGAGAGACAGGTATTGAAAAGCCTGTGGAGCTGGAAGTGGTGGTAGGTTCACTTCGCGTTGACGCATGCCTGGCCAAGACTTATAATATTTCCAGAACAGAAAGTATTGCCTTATTTAGTGACAGAAAGGTTTTTGTGAATGGAAGGCTTGCAGAAAACAACAGCAGAAATCTAAAAACAGGTGAGACTGTGAATGTTCGCGGGTATGGAAAATTCCTATTTCAAGGAGTAAAATATGAAACGAAAAAGGGTAAGTTCTGTCTGAGTATAGCACTATATCGTTAGGAGGTACTATGTATTACCATTATACAATCATTCAATGGCTCTTTTTCTTTTATTTCTATTGCTTTGTTGGCTGGTGCATTGAATCATCATATGTGTCCCTAAAAGAGAGGAAATGGGTAAACAGAGGCTTTATGAAAGGGCCATTCCTTCCTTTATATGGTAGTGGCTCCATTATTATGCTTGTGGTATCCCAACCTTTCGCAGAACACTGGTGGGCGGTATACTTAGCAGGATGCATTGGTGCAACTGTTTTGGAATATGTAACAGGAGTGGTAATGGAAGTTTTATTTAAAGTGCGTTATTGGAATTACTTCAAGCAACCCTATAATTTTCAGGGTTATATCTGTCTGGGAACTTCCCTCGCATGGGGCGTACTGACATTATTCATGACCTATGTAATTCATCAGCCTATAGAACATATTGTTTTCCTCCTAAGGGAGAAATATCTTACATTGATAACCATTCTCCTTACTTTTTATATAGTTGGAGACTTTACCTTATCCTTTAGAGTTGCGTTGGATCTGAGAGATATCCTGATTCGAATGGAAAAGTTAAAAGAAAATCTGGTGCATGTACAGAAACGTCTGGAAGTAATTATGGCAGTGGCCGGAGATGCCATCACAGAAAGCCTTGGTCAGTACAAGGATGTGATAGTGGATAAACTTAAAATTGAGGATGTGAAAGAAAATATTGAAAAAATGCTGGATTACGTAAAAGAAAGCATACACAAGAAGACAGCAGAGTATTCAGACGATACCAAAAAGGAACTTTTTGATTTGCACACAGAATACAAGGTAAATGCAGAAAAGCAGGAGGGCTTTGGGAAACGTAACAGCCTGATTCGCCGGATCCGCAATAACCCAACCATGAGTTCCATGAAATATAAGGATGCCCTAGATGAATTGAAGAGACAGGCAGATAGTAAAAAGAATCAAAAAGAGAAGTAAATAAAATGTCAGAACTGGTGATGAAAATGCACCAGTTTTTTATTAAAAAATTTGTGAAGGGGATTACATTATATATACATATATGGTATAATGAAAAAAGTGTGTGCGCTATTCCATACACTATTATTTTGCTTGGAGGGGTAGAATGAGTCGACTAAAGATTGAAACGCCAAATGCGGCACAACTTACAGTAGAACGGTTATACAAGGATTTAGAACGTCATATTGTGGCAAGTCCACCGGGGCTTTGTCCAGTAGATTTACAATTGTCATTTTTACAGCTATGTCATGCCCAAACTTGTGGTAAATGTATACCTTGCAGAGTTGGATTACAACAGTTACAACATATGATGGCGGATATATTGAATGGAAAGGGTACCATGCAGTCTCTTTCCCTGTTAAAAACCACAGCGCAGGATATTATGGATTCAGCTGACTGTGCAATTGGATACGAAGCAGCACATATGGTGTTAGCCGGTTTGGAAGGTTGCCTGGAAGATTATATTCATCATATAGAGCATGGTAAGTGCTCCTATCATATAACCCAGCCAGTGCCCTGTGTTGCCTTATGCCCTGCAGGGGTAGATATACCCGGATACATAGCCCTGGTGGGGGAAGAGAGATATGAGGATGCAGTAAAACTGATTCGTAAAGATAATCCGTTCCCTACAGCATGTGCTATGATTTGTGAACATCCCTGTGAAGCAAGGTGCAGGAGAAATATGATTGATAGTTCCGTGAATATCAGAGGCCTAAAGCGTATGGCTGTGGACAATGCCCGTGCAAATGTGGTACTTGTTCCACCTAAAGCAGAAAGTACAGGCAAGAGAGTAGCCATTATCGGTGGAGGTCCGGGTGGCTTATCTGCTGCCTATTATTTAGAGCTTATGGGGCATCATACTGTTGTCTTTGAAGAGAAAGAAAGATTGGGTGGCATGTTACGTTATGGTATCCCCAACTATCGTTTTCCAAGAGAAAGGTTGAATGAGGATATTGATGCCATTCTTTCCACAGGTGTTGAAGTTCATTTACATACCAAGGTTGGAAATGGAGAGAACGAAATTCCTTTTGAAAAGCTCAGAAAGGATTTTGATGCTGTCTATATTGCAATCGGTGCGCATACCGATAAAAAGATTGGAATGGATGGAGAAGATGCAAAGGGTGTGATTTCAGCAGTTGAAATGTTGAAGGGAATTGGGGATGATAGGATGCCTGATTTCAAAGACAAGATAGTTGTTGTAATCGGTGGTGGTAATGTTGCCATGGATTGTACCCGTTCTGCAATGCGCCTGGGAGCTAAAAAGGTAGGAATTGCTTATCGAAGAAGGCAGGAGGATATGACTGCATTACCGGAGGAGGTAGAAGGAGCGATTGCAGAAGGTGCAGAATTATATAGCTTGAAAGCACCTATCCGTATTGAAGCCGATGCAGAGGGAAATGTGACAGCACTCTGGGTAGAACCGCAGATCATTGGACCCATTGATGCATGGGGGAGAGCAAGAACCGTGAAGGCTGAGGTCCCGCTTATGAGGATTCCTTGTGATATCGTGGTGGTTGCCATTGGTCAGGGAATAGAGACAAGACATTTTGAAGAATCAGGTCTGTCAGTAAAGCGTGGTACCATTACAGCCATGAATGATGGTGAGGTAAATGATATTCCGGGTGTGTTCGCCGGTGGAGACTGCGTAACAGGTCCGGCTACTGTAATTCGCGCCATTGGTGCAGGAAAGGTAGCTGCTGCAAATATAGATGAATATCTAGGATACAATCATATCATTCCCTGTGATGTGGAAATCCCACAGGTAAATTATGAAGATAAGGTACCATGCGGTAGAATTCAGATGACAGAAAAGGAAGCAGTTGAGAGAAAACAGCATTTTGATGCTTTTGAGGAATGTATGACAAAGCAGGAGGCATGCCAGGAGGCAGCAAGATGCTTAAGATGTGACAGATACGGATACGGAAATCTGAAAGGAGGAAGATCTGCGATATGGTAAAACAGATAAACTTAACAATTGACGGAATACAGGTCTGTGTACCGGAGGGTACTACCGTAATGAGAGCGGCTTCCGCTTTAGGAATAGAAGTTCCACATCTTTGTTATCTGGAAGATATTAATGAAATCAGTGCCTGTAAAGTATGCGTAGTAGAGTTACAGGGAAAGCAAAAATTAATCACAGCCTGCAATAGTAAAGTGGAAGAGGGTATGACTATTTACACCAATTCTCCTAAGGTTAGAAGAGTAAGAAGAACCAATGTAGAATTGATACTTTCCCAGCATGACTGTCACTGTGCCACCTGCGTGAGAAGTGGTAATTGTACGTTACAAACGCTTTCTAACGATTTAGGAATTCTAGAAGTTCCCTATACAGAAGAATTGCCGGATGTATCATGGAATTCAAATTTTCCATTGATTCGGGATGCTAAAAAATGTATTAAGTGTATGAGATGTGTTCAGGTTTGTGATAAAGTACAGAACCAACATATCTGGGATGTACAGAATACTGGCTCCAGAACCACTGTAGATGTTGCGGGTAACATGACCATTGAAGAATCTTCCTGCACCCTGTGTGGACAGTGTGTCACTCATTGCCCAACAGGAGCACTGCGGGAAAGAGATGACCTTCATAAGGTTTTCGAAGCATTGGCAGATCCCGATAAAGTGACAGTGGTTCAAGTTGCACCTGCTGTGAGGGCAGCCTGGGGAGAACCCCTGGGACTTAGCAGTAAAGAAGCTACTGAGGGTTTGATGGTAGCAGCTCTGAAGAAGGTTGGTTTCGATTATGTTTTTGATACCAATTTTGCTGCTGACCTGACCATTATGGAAGAAGGAAATGAGCTTCTGGAAAGATTACAAAAACCTGAAAACCATACATGGCCGATGTTTACTTCCTGTTGCCCGGGATGGGTTCATTTTTTGAAAGAGAAACACCCGGATTTACTTGCCAATCTTTCTACTGCAAAGTCACCTCAACAGATGTTTGGAGCTATGGCAAAAACCTATTTTGCAGAAAAGACAGGTATAGATCCAGAAAATATTTGCTGTATTTCTCTCATGCCCTGTGTAGCCAAAAAGCGTGAAGTCGAGCTTTCAGGTATGGACAGTACCGGATTGGGTCAGGATGTGGATATTGTACTGACTACCAGAGAGTTTGTACGTCTTCTTCGTGCTGAGCATGTGAATACAAGTACATTACAAGAAGCTGCTTTTGATTCCCCCTTAGGAGAAAGTACAGGAGCGGCTGTGATCTTTGGTGTAACAGGTGGTGTTATGGAAGCTGCCCTGCGTACTGCATATGCAGTTGTGGAAGGGAAAAATCCACCTGCAGATGCATTCCAGGCTGTAAGAGAGGATGCCAATCATGATATCAAATTTGGTACCAGAAGAGAAGCGGAATTTGAACTTGGTGGAAATAAATTAAGAATCTGCACCGTCAGTGGGCTGGGACAGGCTGAAGAGTTGATGCAGCAGTTAAAGTCCGGAGAAGTTTCCTTTGATTTTGTTGAAGTCATGTCCTGCCCAGGAGGATGTGTAGGGGGCGGAGGACAGCCCATCAAAGAAGGGTGTGAACTTTCTTTGCAGAGAGGGACCAGATTATATGACCTGGATGCTGAGAGAAAAATCAGGTATTCTCATGAAAACCCGGAAGTTTTAAGAGCGTATGCGGAATATCTGGAAAAACCTCTGAGCCATAAAGCGCATGATCTGTTGCATGTGGAATAAAAATAGGAATAAGGTAATGAAAAAGGAAGCGAATCCCAGTTAATGGGATTCGCTTCCTTTTTCTTCACAGTATTTACAACGATAAATCTCTTTCTTCTCATCTGCTAAAACAAATATGTGTGGAAGCCCCTGTTCTATGGATGTAATACAGCGGGGATTCTTGCATCGAATCACATTGGTGATCATCCTTGGCAGGGTCAGTATTTTTTTATCCACTATCTTTCCATCCTTAATCACATTTACAGTTATGTTGTGATCGATAAAGGCAAGAACATCCAGGTCCAGCTGGTTGATGTCACATTCCACCTTTAGAATATCTTTTTTACCCATTTTGTTGCTTCTGGCATTTTTGATTATGGCAACTGTACAATCCAGTTTTCCAAGCTGCAGATGCTCATAGATGTCCATACTCTTTCCGGCTAATATATGATCTAGTACGAAGCCTTCTTCAATTTTACCTACATTCAGCATTTCCTATCCTCCTATTCTTCTTCATCTTGATTAGCCAGTTCAAGCAATGTGAGAATCAATGCCATTCTGATATAAACCCCAAACTTTGCCTGCTTAAAATAAACAGCTCTGGGGTCATTATCAACTTCTACAGAAATTTCATTTACTCTGGGCAGCGGATGCAGAATCAGCATGTCAGGCTTTGCCAACTCCATTTTTGCAGCATCTAGAATATAGAAGTCTTTTAATCGCACGTATTCCTCTTCATTGAAGAATCGCTCTTTCTGTACTCTGGTCATATAAAGAAGGTCCAGGTTCGGCATGACATTTTCCAAACGAATCACTTCCTCATAAGGTATATTTTTCTCTTTTAGCATTTCAATTATATAGTCAGGTACCTTCAATTCATCCGGAGAGATGAATACAAAACGGACATTGGGGTAACGGACAAGGGCATTGATCAGGGAGTGAACTGTTCGACCAAACTTTAAGTCACCGCAAAGTCCAATGGTAAGGTTATCCAGGTGACCCTTCAATGAACGTATGGTCATCAAATCAGTCAGTGTCTGGGTAGGATGCTGATGCCCTCCATCCCCTGCGTTGATTACAGGAATCTCTGACTTGGAAGCTGCTACCATGGGTGCTCCTTCTTTGGGATGACGCATAGCGCAGATATCTGCATAGCAGGAGATGATCCGTATGGTATCTGAAACGCTTTCTCCTTTCGAAGCAGAAGAGTTGGCAGCATCGGAGAATCCCAAAACTTGTCCTCCTAAATGAATCATGGCGGACTCAAAACTCAGTCTTGTTCTGGTGCTGGGTTCATAAAAGCAGGTGGCCAGAACCTTGCCGTTACAGCATTTTACATATTTTTTAGGATGCTCTTTTATATCTGAAGCCAGATCAAACAAATTGTCCAGCTCCTCCACAGAAAAATCTAGTGGACTCATTAAGTGTTTCATAGGTACCCCTTTCTGTCTTTATAGGACGAAACAACTATTATATTGCCATTTTAGCTAGTTATCCGCAAAAAAATCGAAGAGAAAAGTCTCTTCGATTTAGCATGTTTTATAAAATAGCAATTCATCCACAGCTTTACGTTTGGGAGCTGCGGGATTTTCTACCGGATATCCAATGGGTATCAAAGCACATAATTCATTGCCTTCAGGAATTTCTAAATAGGAAGCAGCTTTTGCTTCGTCAAATATTCCCATAATAACGGTTCCTAATCCGTGAGCGTAAGCGGATAAACAAAATGCTTGCGCAGCAACACCGGCATCAAACATCTGCCAGCCGCCCTCTTTGGGAGTACTAAAGGAACCATCTCTTTCAAAGCCACTGCGGTTCTTTACAAAAGTTAAGGCAATCAACATAGGAGCATTTTTTATGACTTCACCATTTCTAGCATAGGAGGAAGTGCACTCAGTGGCAATTTTGTCTTTTAATGTACCCTCAACTGCTATATAACGGGTAATCTGCGTGTTTTTCCAGCTGGGAGCATAGGAAGCTTCTTCTACAATTTTCGTAAGTAAGTCATGAGAAACGGACTTATCTGTAAACTGACGGATACTTCTGCGTCCTGTGATACATTCATTTACTGTCATTGTGCTCTCCTTAATACAATTTCCAATGATTTCTCTTGCCTATGATACCACAACAAGAACACAGAATCAATGCTAAAAGTGCTTGAGTTTCCGCAGTTTTATCCACAACTGCGGATTTTATCAGCTTTACAATAAACAACTTTCAAAAAATGCCCAAAATATAAGGAATCCAGACTCTTTGTTTGGTATAATTAAAGTGACGAAACAAAAACCAACTAAAC
>DATERV010000180.1:0-10152 GCA_035271185.1 Lachnospiraceae bacterium
GTTTAGTGTAGATTTTGGTTTGCAACTTAATTCTACTACAAAAGGACTGGTGATTCCTTATATTTTGGGCATTTTTTGAAAGTTGTTCATTACATTACCAGTGAAACATGGGGTCTGTGGATAAAAGTACGGAAACTCAAGTCATATGACTATTGACAATTGTATAACTATGCACTATTGTACTAATTAAGTAATACAATGAAATGAGGAGAGAAAGTATGCTGGAGATTATTAATTTGACAAAAAAGTATGGAAAGACATTAGCTGTAGATCAGGTGAGCTTCATGGTACCGGATGGACAGATCGGAATCTTATTGGGGCCTAATGGAGCCGGGAAATCAACGATAATAAAAAGTATTGCCGGGTTGGTACGTTATCAGGGGGATGTTTGTATCAAAGGCATGCCTGCCAAATCTGTAGAAGCCAAGAGGATATTTGCATATGTACCGGAAATACCAGCTATGTACGAGGCTTTAAATGTAAGAGAACATATGGAATTTATTATCAGGGCATACCAGGTGAATGTATCCAGTGAGGAAGTGGATGCTTTACTCAAGCGCTTTGAACTGGATGACAAACAGGATAAGCTGGGAAATGAATTATCCAAAGGAATGATGCAGAAGGTGAGTATCTGCTGTGCACTTATTATACATCCGCAGGTAATCCTTTTGGACGAACCCATGGTAGGTCTGGATCCGGCAGCCATTAAAGAATTAAAGAGTGTTATTTTAGAGCTTAAAGCACAAGGTGTGACCGTGTTGATCAGTACACATATGCTGGAAATGGTAAAGGAATTCTGGGATATTACTTTCGTAATGGAGAAGGGCCATATTATAGGTGCATATGATAAGAAGCAGGTTGGAGCAGCGAATCTGGAAGATTTGTTCTTTCAGCTGACTTCGGGAGATGGCAGAAAAGAGGATGCTGTATAATGAATGCATTGATATATTTATTTAAGACCACCTTTAAGAATAAACTAAAGATAGCCTTGAGAAGACCTGTCACCTATTTTTGGTTATTTTTTGTTTTATTATATGCTGTTTTCATTCCGCTGACTATGAAAAGTGCCTTTCTGGAAAAGCTAAATCTAGCTACCCCTCAGGGAATGGTGCTTTTAGTTACCATTTTCTGCTTCTGGCTTCTACCGGCTAATATTATTTCCTACTCGAAGAGGAAGGGGCTACTATTTAAAAAAGCGGATTCACATTTTATGTTTTCCACAACAATTAACCCTAAGCAGATCTTAATCTATACTCATACTAAAACCCTGGGTGTTTATCTGCTGTGCAGTATTTTCATTTTGGTGGCAGGCTTTATTATGTTTCAACTGTCTGCACTAAATATGCTCCTATTCTTTATTGCCAGCATGGTACTTGAAAATATACTGGAGACATCCATTATGTTATTATGCTATGGATCGGAGAAACTGACAGAAAAACAGAGAAAGCTCACGGTAGTTTTGTCCTATGCAATTATGATCAGTTTTGTTCTGATTGGTATTGGAGTGTATTTCAAATATGGAATGAGTCTGGAAAGTGCTGTATATTTCCTGAATAGTGATGCCATTCAGGTGGTGCCTATTGTAGGATGGTATATTTCATTCATGCGTTTCATTTTCTTAGGGCCCACAACATTGAATGTAATCTGTAGCTGTCTTTATGTGATTTGTGTGCTGGTATGTATGGTATTGGCAATCAAGATGCCCTGTACTGGAAGCTATTTTGAAGATGCAGAAAAATTTGCAGATGACTATGAAGAACTGAAGGCAAAGAGTGCAGAAGGCATTGTAACAAAGTTTGGTAAGAAAGAGAAATTTAGAAAAGCCAAGGTCACCTATCAGGGTGGTGGTGCAAAAGCTATTTTTTATAAACAATTATTAGAGTATAAGAAAAGCAAAGGATTTATTTTAGATAAGATGAATCTGTTCATGATTGTTGTAGGAAATATATGGATTTACTTTACACTTTCCGAACTGGAAGAGCAACCCTTTAAGGTGTTGATTATGCCTCTCATTATGGCTTATCTGGTGATTTGTACTTCAGCTGTTAACGGAAAATGGGGACGGGAAATCAAGAGTCCCTACACCTTTCTAATTCCGGATTCACCATTAAGAAAGCTATGGTATGCAACCATAATGGAGCATTTCAAGAATCTGGTATATGGTATTCTGTTTGCGGTTCCCTGCGCAATCATGTTAAAGGTTTCTCCCATGCAGACAATATTGTGTGTGTTAGTATATATGATGATGCAATCCAATAAACTGTATTCTCTGGTTATGATGGAGGTACTGGTGGGAAGTACCCTGGGTAGGATAGGAAAACAACTTTTTCATATGTTTCTTCAGGGCATACCGATGGTACTTTCTACAGTGGGTGCGATCATAGGTGTTTTAATAAATTCCTTAGAGATCGCTTATCTTCTGATGACAGTCATTTTGGCAGCCTGTATGCTTGTCTTTATGATTTTTGCAGCATTTAGCTTTGAGAAGATGGAAACAGTGTCTTGATTGTGTGATGGGAGTAATTATGAGAATAAGTGCTCGATGAGAAGCTTACTTCCTATGAGAACCAGAATGATACCACCTGCTAATTCAGCTTTGGATTTATACTTTGTACCAAACATATTGCCTATTTTCATACCAAGAGCTGAAAGCAGGAAGGTGATCAATCCAATACAAGCAACAGCCGACAGAATGGGAACGTCGGGTAGAAATGCAAAAGAGACGCCTACTGCCAGTGCATCTATGCTGGTTGCTACCGCCAATAAGAACATTTCCTTACACTTCAGGGAGCAGTTACTTTCTTCTTCCTTTTTTGAGAAGGCTTCCTTTATCATATTTCCTCCAATAAATACAAGCAGGATAAAGGCAATCCAATGGTCAATAGCAGTAATGCGATCCTGAAAACCAGACCCTACCCAATAGCCGATTGCCGGCATTAGTGCCTGAAAGCCACCGAACCAAAGACCCACGATGGCAGCGTTTTTTAAGGTAATTTTGGGGGTTGCCAGACCTTTACAAATGGCAACTGCAAAAGCGTCCATAGAAAGACCTACGGCAAGTAAAAACAAACTTAGTAAATTCATTTATAAATCTCCTCTTTGGTGGGTTACACCTAAAAGACTCATGGACAATCAAAAATAGATTGTCCATGAGTCTCATTTTTTAAGATAATACCAGATGAAAACATCATTATGTTGATATTATCACAACAGTAAACTGTTGCAAATTACTCCCTCATAGAGTGTTATGTGCTACAAGCATTATATTGAAAAAAGTAATGGATGTCAATTGGTTTTATAATTTTCCGGACATCATTTAATTGCCATTCAGGCAATTTCATAAATAAATGATGTAATACCTATTGACTGCTAAAACGAAATAGCACTATAATAATAGGAACAGTTATATTGAAAATATAGCAAGAGATATTTGATGTTGATGCATTTGATGAATGATATACAGGGATAATAGTATGGAAATGAGGGATCACATGGGAGAAAATCCATCTACTAAAGCACAGATAAAAGAAATGGCTGCCAGTCTAGGTTTGTCTCCTACCACCGTATCGGTTGTACTGAATGGGCGTGGGGATGGCGTCAGAATTGCCAAGGAAACCCAGAAGAAAATACAGGAATTGGCAAAAGAAATGAATTATCAGCCCAATATTTATGCAAGGAGACTCAGGAAAGCAGCAACAGAAACAGCACCTATGATCATAACGATATTCTGGAGGGTAGATAATTTGAACTCCAGACTGGGAAGGTTTCTTTCCGGTTTGTATGAAGCCATTAACAAAAGGAGTTGCCAAGTAGAAATTGTCATTCAGCCATATGAGGCTGGAAGTTTTCATCGATATATAGAAATGCTTAATAGCTTTCGATGCAGTGGTGTCATGATCAGTGGATTAACAGAAATGGAACAGACTGCACTGGAAGAACGAGATTTTGATATTCCTGTTATTTTGATAGGGAGAAATTCCGCTAAATTTCATTGTGTTTTGATGGACAATTACCGGGCAGGGAAGAAATGTAGTTCTCTTTTAGAAACCACTCATACCAGGACAGCAGCTTTTATTGGCTTCCAGAAAGGGGGACAGCCCGAACATCATATGGAGGATGGATTTTTACAAGGGTGTCAAAGCTTAGGGATACAGATTAAGGAAGAATGGAACCTGAGATTGGAAAAGAGCAATTTTGAGATAGGTTATCAAGCTGCTGTACAACTATTTGGTCAGATGGCATTACCGGCAGCATGGATGATTATGGACAATCGTCTTTCCAGTGGGATACTTGCAGCCTGTAAAGATCATAGTATAAAAATCCCCCAGGATTTAAAACTGGTTTTTCTGGAAGAATCAGAAATGCTGAAATATAATAAGCCTGCATTATCGTCTCTTGACGTACCGGTTAGGGATATGGCTGAAAAAGCATTGGACATCCTACTTTTGGTTAATGAGAATAAAATCAACATACCTATTAAAAGAGAATTATTACCCACTTATCATATTCGGGAGAGCAGTGGATTACAGGTCAACGGATAATTTTTTTTATAATAAAAGCTAAAACGAAGTAGCAAGAAGGAGGAGCAGTATGTCAGTAATCAGGTATACATTCCTTTCCAGTGTTTTGGGAGAGCAGGTTAATACAACAATTATTCTGCCTTCTTTTGAACCTTGGAGGGATCATCAGGGTGGAAAAGCTTTTTATAGCGAGTACCAGAAGAAAAAGACACTTTATGTACTTCATGGAGGGTCGGACGACAGTACTTTGTATCTACGCCGTACCAGACTAGAGGAATATGCCATGGAACGTGATCTGGCAGTTGTTATGCCAGAGGTTAGAAACAGTTTTTACAGTAACATGGTCCATGGGAAAAAGTACTTTACTTTCCTGAGTGAAGAATTGCCCAGAGTAATGGAAAATGTTTTTCCTCTGTCCAGCAAGAGAGAGGACAGATTTGTTCTTGGAAACTCCATGGGGTCACACGGTGCATTAAAGTGGGCATTGAACAGACCTGATTTCTTTGCGGCAGCAACAGGTATGTCAGGAGCCGGTGACTTGGTGGAGTTGGGATTCTATGATACAGAAAAACCCAGGGTAATCAATTCCTTTGGTACTGTAGAGGAATATCGTGGCAGTATCAATGACTTTAAGTATTTGGTAAAAAAACATATGGCTGAGAAAACAGAAATGCCACATTTTTACTGCTGCTGTGGTAAGCAGGATGGATTTTTTGCTGGAGCAAAGAAATTTGCCGAATATGCCAAGGAACAGGGCTTGCCTATTTTATTTGAAGAGGGTGAAGGTGCCCACACATGGGAGTTTTGGGACCGCTGGATACCAATTATGTTGGATCATATGATGAAAGGAGAAAACTGATATGGGAATGCTGCATTATAATTTTTTATCGGAGAAACTTGGATATACTACCAATCTATATGTGGTACTTCCAGATTCTGTTCGGGAAGGTAAAAGTCCTAAGGGCATTTTATATCTCCTTCATGGAGGTGGTGGTAATGGATTGGACTGGATCCGTTATTCCTCAATAGAAAGATACACATGGCCATATGAAATTGCAGTTGTCATGGTAGAAGCAGACGGAAGTTGTTTTTATGCAGATATGAAATATGGTTATCCCTATTTTACATACTTAACAGAAGAGGTTCCAAGGGTATTAGAAGCACTCTGTCCCATTTTGAAGGGCGTTGAGAAGCGATATGTTGCCGGATTTTCCATGGGTGGTTACGGTGCTTACAAGTGGGCATTTAATAAACCTGACTATTTTGTTGCAGCGGCAAACTTTTCTGGAATTTCCCCCATTGTGGAGCTCCTTGATGAACAAGGTGGAGTGAATGGACATGAATTATCCGAGAGAATGAAATTAGTAGAAGAGAATTGGGGAAGCATAGAAGAACTTAAGGGAAGTGTTAGTGATTCCATTGCTTGGATTGATCGTGCGTCACAAGAAGGAGCAAAGTTACCGGCTTTGTTTGCAGGAATCGGTACGGAAGACTTCAGCTATGAAATGGCGCAGAAATATATGGCATACTGCAAGGAGAAGGGAATTTGTATTCACTATGAAGAAATGCCGGGTGGCCATGATTGGGCTGTATGGGACGAAATGGTGAAACGTTTCCTAGCATGGGCAATGGAGGTAACAGATGCAGAAATTTCGTAATACCGCATTAGAAAGTCATGCTATATTCAATGATCCCGCATACCTGGATATGAAAGTGTTTTTTGATAAAAATGGTCTTGGAGGGCCAAAACATGTCTGGGTGGAACAGGGTGTGACGGTTGAAGATAATGGAGATGTAACATTCTGCTTTTATGCACCACAGGGAAAGCAGATGGAAGTGGCAGGATTTGGAGGTAGTGCCATGACCAATGAGCATCACATGATGACCAAAGGTGAGGATGGATATTTCAGAGCAACTGTCAGTGGAATACCCGGAGGTTTCCATTATCATGATTATTTTCTGGACGGAGTAACGGTGATTAATCCGTTGGCACCCATTGGATTTGGTGCACACAGAGCTGTAAATTTCTTTGAAAAGGGTGAGGCAGATGATGCATTTTACTCCATGCAGGATGTACCTCATGGTACCATACATATGGAGTATTTTTATAGCCAGACTACAGAAAGAACAAGAAACTGCTGGGTTTATACTCCGCCTGAATTTCAGTTAGGTGGAGACGAAAAATATCCCGTTCTTTATCTGCAGCATGGAGGCGGTGAAAATGAAACAGGATGGATCTGGCAGGGCAAGGCAAATCTGATTGCGGATAATCTAATTGCAACAGGAAAATGCCACAAGGTAATAATCGTCATGAATTGCCTGTATTGTCTCAAAGAGGGAAAAGAGGAAGAATTTCTGGCAGGGGATTTTGATTCCATGCTTTGTAATGATTGTATTCCCTTTATAGAAGGCAAATATCCTGTAGATGCATCGAAACGGGCTATGGCCGGGCTGTCCATGGGAAGCTATCAGACCACTATGACCACTTTGAATCATCTGGGGATGTTCCCTTATATCGGAATCTTCAGTGGCACAATTGAAAGACGCTGGTATGCGAAAGAGAACTATTTTAAGGCTTTTGAAAATCCGGAGGATTTCAAGAAGAAGGTGAAATTATTCTTCTTTGGATATGGAAGACAGGAAGAAAGAATCGTAAAGGGGTTAACACCACAATTTGCCGAGTTCGACAAAACAGGAATTCCTTATGAGACATTTACTTGTGACGGACATCATGAGTGGACTGTCTGGAGACTTTGCCTGAGAGAATTCCTGATAAAAATGAAATAATGTATTGAGCTATTTGGTGATCGTATATGGTTCACTGATTTACAAAGAAAGGCGCTAAGCGGCAGCGTGCCTTTCGTGTAAATGCAATGAACCATACAGATTATGATCCATAAAGGATAAAGATTTGCGAAGAGAAGGAGAGCGGGTATGAAAGATCAATTGAATCAAGCTGTGACCATGCATCCCATGTTTTTTGATCCGGTGAATAAAAAAGCAAAATTTGAAATGATGAACGGAAAGCCTTCCATCAGTTATGTGGAAGATATATGTGGCGTTCGCGTTCAAAAAAATGGAGATGTTATTTTTTCTATGTATGCTCCGGATGCAGAAACAGTGGAGGTTGCGGGTATCTCAGGCAGTTTTTCCAGAGACAGAATATCACTAATCAAACAAAAGGATGGCTACTTTACAAGAATAGTATCCGGTATTGTACACGGATTTCATTATCATAACTGGTTTGTAGACGGAGTGAAAGTAACCAATCCATCAGCTCCCTTTTGCTATGGATGCTTTGGATCCATCAATTTTTTTGAACAACCAAGAAGGAATGAGGATTTCTGGTTTCTAAAAGATGTACCCCATGGGGATGTTCAACTACACAAATATACATCTAGTGTAAATCAGCATATGAAATCCCTTTATGTATATACACCGCCAACCTATCAAGAGCAGCCACAGAAAAAGTATCCGGTTCTGTATATCCTGCATGGTGTGGGAGAGGATGAAACTGGCTGGATCTGGAATGGCAAGCTTAATTTCATACTGGATAATCTGATTGCAGAAGGAAAGTGTGAAGAGATGATTGCTGTGGTATGCAGCGATTATGCGTTCTGCAAAGGTGAAGATCCTGTATTTTATCCCGGAGATTTTGACAGAGAACTTGTGAATGACTGTATTCCTTATATTGAGACTCATTTTTCAGTGAAAAAGGGCAGACGTAACAGAGCTTTAGCTGGATTATCCCTGGGATCAGCCATGGCAAACTTAAGTGTATCAAAGCATCAGGATTTGTTTGCATATCTGGGCGTATTTTCCGGAGTCAGAGATGATAAGATGGATGATATTATGAGCCAGAATAGTACATATCCTATGGAATATATCCTTTTTGGAGCTGGAGAAGGAGAGACAGGCCTTAGGGAAAAACAAAATGAATATGTAGAAAAGTTTCAGAGAATCAGTGATGTATGTGTACAGCATAGCTATGCAGGTTATCATGAATGGCATGTATGGAGAGAAAGTCTGAGAGATTTTGCCAAGAATATTTTCAAATGTAGCACCACGGACCTGGAGGAGGCACAGGAGCCTGTGTTTGAATATCATGAAACCTCTATTTCCAAGGATATGCTGGATGATCAAACTTTTGCAGGTCATCTGCTGTTCTTTGATCCTATCAATAAAGGATTGGTACTGGCAGTGGACGAGAAGGGACGTCCCGCAGGACGTTATGTGGATGTACATCCCGGTGTAGAGATTACTGGTAAGGGGGAAGCAACCTTCTGGATGCAGGCTAAGGATGCTTCTTCGGTGGAAGTTGATATCTGGGGCATGGGGCGATTTCCTATGAAACTTGCTGAAGGCAAAGAGGGAGAAGACGGACTTTGGACTGCAACAGTTTCCGGCATTGAACCCGGTTTCCATTACCATGGATACCTGGTCAACAAAACCTATGTAGTAAATCCTGATGCACCGGTTGGCTACGGTGGATTTATGACCATCAATTACCTGGAAATGCCTGAAGAAGATATCGAAGAATACAGATTACGTCAGGTTCCACATGGTACAATCCATCAAAATTATTTTAAATCATCACAAACTGACAGAGTGAAATTGTGTTATGTTTATACACCACCTGCTTATGAACAGCATCCGGAAAAAAAATATCCGGTTCTGTATCTGCAGCATGGCGGCGGTGAAAATGAGGTGGGCTGGATTTGGCAGGGTAAGCTTGCTAATATAGCAGATAACCTGTTGGCAGCTGGAAAAATGAAGGAAATGATTATCGTTATGAACACCGGCTATGCATTCCCGGAAAGCGGCAATTACCATCCTGCGCTAAGTAACTTCCCGGAAGAAATGGTAGATGACTGCATTCCTTTCATTGATGCAACTTACCGCACAATTGCCGAGCGTGAAAATAGAGCAATGGCAGGTCTATCCATGGGTGGCATTCATACACAGAAAATTGTTTTTGCCCACCCCGAGCTGTTTGCCTGGGCAGGTATCTTCTCAGGAGGTCTGACAATTCAGAATGAGGAAGATGATTACCGGAATATCCTGTTTGATCCGGCTGAATTTGAGAAAACATTTAAGCTTCTGTTTGTGGCATGTGGTATGCAGGAGCCTTCTTACGCTTCCACCAAAGAAAATGAAGAGATTGTATTGTCCCACAATGTCCCCATCACCGTGTTTGAAGGATATGGGTATCATGATTGGACATTCTGGAGACACTGTTTGGCAGATTTCCTTCCAAGGTTGTTTTAGTATATTTAGAATATTATGAAGTAATAGCAGTATAGGGCGTGTTATGAAGAGACAGTGAATGTCATTTCATAACTCGTCTTTTTTATATGCTGAAGTGGCGGTAGTACTATATGGGGCATTCTTTTGTTGGTTGTGGTAATATTTAGTAGATGATATAATAAAGAACTAATGAGATTCTAGAGGGTAGAGACGCGAATTAGTAGAATTAACATTGGGACTATTGAAAGAAAAATGAAAAGGAGTTTTATATGTTTTTTTACACATTAAAACTGCAAGTTAGGAAACTGATTTTATATAAAGAATCTGTTATTATTAATTTCATATTTTCAATACTAGCAATCTATATAATGTATTCTTTATATAG